>NZ_JANINU010000063.1 GCF_024508875.1 Phenylobacterium sp. | reverse complement strand
GCACCAGCGACGGGGCGCCCGACTACTTCGTCACGGTCATCGAGGACATCACGCCGCGCAAGCAGGCCGAGGCCGAGCAGCAGCGCTATCAGGCCCAGCTCCGCCTGATGATCAACGAGCTGAACCATCGGGTGAAGAACACCCTGGCTACGGTCCAGTCGATGGCCGCCCAGGCCCTGCGCGGCGGCGGCGACCCGTCGGCCGCCTACGAACGGTTCGAGTCCCGGCTGATGGGGCTAGCCGAGGTCCATGACGTGCTGACCCGCGAGAACTGGCACGGCGCCGACCTTCGCGAGGTGGTCGAGCGTGCGCTGCGCCCGTTCACGTCCGCCGTCCCGGGCCAGCTCAGCGCCGAGGGGCCCGCCGTCTGGCTGCAGCCGCGCGCCGCCCTCACCATGGCCCTCGTGCTGCACGAACTGGCCACCAACGCCGTCAAGTACGGGGCGCTGTCGTGCGAGACGGGCGCCGTATCCCTGGGCTGGACCTTCGACGCCGTGGACGAGCGCCTGCGCCTCACCTGGGTCGAGTCCGGCGGCCCGCCCGTCAGTCCGCCCACCCGCCGCGGCTTCGGCTCGCGCCTGATCGAACGCGCCCTGAAGAGCGAGCTCCAGGGGCAGGCGGCCATGACCTACGATCCCGCCGGCCTCGTCTGCATCATGGACGGCAAGCTGCCCAAGCGCGAGGGCATGCTGAACCTGCTGGACGGGATCTAGTCCCGGCGGACTCCGCGTGTCGCCGCCGGGCCCGGGTGTCACGGGCCGGTCCCGGCGGCGCCCGCCTCTAGTACTCCAGCCGGATACCCACCCGCACCACCGTGCCCAGCACGTCGTAGAGGCTGCGGTTGGTCTGGACGTAGCCCACCGTGTTCTCGGCCCCCAGCGACGCCGGGTTGGCCACCAGCGGCGGGTCCTTGTTGAACAGGTTCTTGATCGAGACGTAGCCCTCGCCCGAGACGTTCGCGATCTGGAACTTCCGCGCGATCGACAGGTCCCAGAAGAGGGCGCCGTCGATGTGGTTGTCGTTGATCGTGAAGTACGGAGCCGTCAGGGTCGGGCAGCCGCTCGTGCACTCGGTGTAGGCGTTGCTGATCACCCCGCTCGAAACGCCGCGGGCGGTCAGGCTGAACGTCCAGTCGTCCAGCTTGTAGAGGGCGTTCAGTCGGTAGATCCAGTCGGGCGTGCTGCCGGCG
This sequence comes from Phenylobacterium sp., assembly GCF_024508875.1. GTDB lineage: Bacteria > Pseudomonadota > Alphaproteobacteria > Caulobacterales > Caulobacteraceae > Phenylobacterium. The sequence goes on along the minus strand of NZ_JANINU010000063.1, from coordinate 8,571 downwards.
TTGGAGCCGGCCAGGTTGATGGCCGTGACGCCGTCGTCGGTGACGTTCTTGATGTAGTGCGTCGCCTGTGCCCGCAGGCTGAGGTCGCCCTTGAGGCCGTCGGAGATTTCGCCGAGGTCCACGCGGTACGAAGCTTCCAGGTCGAGGCCCCGCGCCTTCATGCTGTTCAGGTTGGCGTAGTACAGGTTGATGGTGTTCAGCACGCCGTTCGTGAAGACGAGCTGGTTGCAGTAGCTCTGGACCTTCTGGATGTAGCAGTAGTCGGCCACGTTCTGGGCGGCGACGAAGCTGATCACCCCGTCCACCTTGATGTCGTAGAAGTCGATCGAGGCGCCGAAGCCGGGCAGGAACCGCGGCCGGAACACCGCCCCGATCCCATAGCCGTCGGCGACCTCCGGATCGGCGTTCGGGTTGCCCTGCAGGTTCTGCACGAAGGCCGTGGAGACGCCGTTGATGCTCACCGAATTGCTGCGCGCGGTGCCGCTGTCGTAGAGCTCGGACAGGTTCGCGGCGCGGATGTCCCGCGAGCGCGAGGCGCGCAGGGTGAGGTCCTCGATGGGCGTCCAGGTCAGGCCCGCCTTCCAGGTCGTGACGCCGCCCGAGGTGCTGTAGTCCGTGTAACGGACCGCCCCGTTGAAATCCAAGCCCTTGAGGATCGGCAGCAGGATCTCCGCATACCCTTCCGTCACCTTGTAGCTGCCGCTCGTCACCCGGTAGTTGCCGTACTTCCAGCCGCTCTCGAACTGCGGGTCGACCGAACCGTCCAGGCTCTCCTTGCGGTGCTCGGCGCCCACCGCGATCGAGATCGGCCCTGCCCAGCCCTCCAGGCTGTTGGTGCGGAAGTTCACCGCCACCACGTCCTGCTTGAACTGCTGGGTCCGTACCGGTTCCCCCAGCACGTAGTTCAGCGCCGCCTGGCTCGCCACGCCCACCCCGAACCGGTTCAGCGGCACGCACCCGTTGGTCGGCGCCGTCAGCGTCGAGCGGCAGACGATCTGGCCGTTCGCGGGGTTCACCACGGCGTCGGTGGCGAGCGCCAGCCGCGCGTTGTTCCAGGTGGCGGTGAGCTGCTCCTTGGTGTCGGTCTCCCCGTGCTGGAAGTAGCCGTCCCACTTCACGTCCAGGCCGGCCGCCTCGAACTCTCCCTTCGCGCCCGCAACGTAGCGTTCCGTCTCGCGCACGTTCGCGCTGCCCGAGGCCGGCATGTCGATGTTGCTGGTGCCCATCGTGAACGAGCGCAGGCCCAGCGCGGCCATCTGCGCCTTGATTGACGCCGGCAGGTAGGCGTTGTCGGCCTGGATGGTGATGCCGGTCTGCGTCGGCGAGATGTAGTAGCTCAGCCCCTCGTAGCGGGCGTAGCTGGCCTGGGCGAACACCTCGACGTTGTCGGTGACCTGGTAGCTCACGCGGCCGAAGACGCTGTCGCGGTCCTCGTCGGGGGCCAGGCTGTTGGTGCCGTTCATCCCCGAGGACGAGTACTTCCAGTCGCCGCCGATCATCCACTGGCCGGTCACCGCGCCATAGGCCAGCTGGTTCACCGAGCCGCCCGGCCCGAAGTAGGTCCCACGCAGCGGCCCCGCCGTGATCAGCCCGCCGGGCGTGTAGGCCGAGATGCCCACGTCGTGAGACACGACATAGAACGGCTGCCCGGCCGCGGTGTTGGGATTGCGCACCGCGAACCAGCCGGTCCGGTTCCAGTCGCGGCTCGTGTAGTGGATGCCGTCCTGGCGCACCCGCTCGGCGCTGAACAGGACGTGGCCCTTCTTGTCCGCGAACGACGCGCCGCCGGTGACGTTGAACTTCCAGCCCTTGTTGTCGTGCTCGCCGGTCTCGCCGTACTCGATCGTGCTCTTCAGGCCGGTGTAGCCCGTGTCGAGGATGAAGTTCACGACGCCGCCGACCGCGTCCGAGCCGTAGGCCGACGAGGCCCCGCCGGTCACCACCTCGACCCGGCTGATCAGCGATTGCGGGAAGGTGTTGATGTCCACCAGGCCCGTCGAGGCCGAGGCGACCGAGCGCTGGCCGTCGAACAGAACCAGCGTGCGGCCGGCGCCCAGCGCCCGCAGGTTCAGCGCCGCGATGCCGGCGACGCCGTTGCTGAGGCCGCCCGACGACGTCGCCGCGGTCTGGCTGCCGGCGATGGACGGCAGGGTGTTGACGAAGTCCGAGATGTTCGCGGGCGCGGCGGCGGCGATCTCGTCGGCGCCCAGCACGTTCACTGGCGTGGGTGCGTCGTAGCCGTCGCGCACGACGCGCGAGCCGGTGACCAGCACCTCGGTCAGGGTCTCGTCGGTGGCTGCGGCGGTGGTGACGGCGGCGTCTGCCGGGGCTTCGGCGGCGTGGGCCGACCACGCGCCGGCGGCGAGCGCGAGGGCGCCTGCCGATGCGAGGACATTCTTTCGCAGTCGGGAATACGCCAGGGGCTTGCGCGAATACGTCATGGACCTCTCCAGCATGAGATGTTTTTGGTTTTGAATTGGCGTTTGGTTCGAATGGACTGGGCGGAACGCAGGCGAATACTGTCCTCGACCGCCGGCCCGGCGCCGGCGGCTGGGGTCTGTCGATGTCGATCGTGGCGGCCCGCCGGCGAGGCGGTTCTTGCCGCGCCGGATGCCGACCCTTCGGCCGATCGCCCCTGCGGGCGCCTCGGCGCGTGCGTTCCCCCATGGACCGCTCTTGCAGAGCGTCCTATATCGATCCTTGCGACCTGCGCTCAGGTCGTGGATCATCGAAAGTAAGCAGGTCCCGGCCCCCTGCCACATTCGAGTCTAATTTATCAGAACGGTAACGTTAGACTTCGAACTTCGTAATCTGAACTTGCGAAGGCGCGTTATCTGCCGGGCAATTACGCAAAATTGGGGTTCTGGTGGTGAAATCCGAACAGTTGGACCTGGATGACGTCGATTACCGCATCCTGCAGGAGCTCTCTGCCGACGGCCGCGCTTCGGACGTCTGGCTGGCCGAGAAGACCAACCTGTCCAGCACGGCGGTGGCCCGTCGGCGGAAAAGTCTCGAGGAGCGGGGCGCCGTGCTCAGCTACTCGGCCAACCTCGACCTGCCCAAGCTGGGCTACGGCGTGGTGGTGATCGTCTCGATCGAGCTGAACTCCCAGGCCGAAAAGGCGCTGAACGAGTTCGAGCGCGAGGTGATCAAGTGCCCGTCGATCTCGTATTGCGGCTTCATCTCGGGCGACACCGACTTCCTGATCATGCTCAACGTCGCGTCCTTCGAGGACTACGATCGCGTCTACCGGCGCGAGCTTTCCACCCTTCCCCACGTGGCCCGCATCCGCAGCAGCTTCGTACTGCGCGAAGTGGCCCGCCGCGGAACCCCGCCGGTGGTCTTCATGGACGAGACCGGAGCGTAGGAAGGGGCGGGCCATCGCCAGCGCCTACTTCGGCGTCGTGGTCGGGTAGGTGATCCCGAGTTGATCCAGATAGGTCTTATATTTCTTGGGGTTGTAGTAGTAAGGCTCCATCTTCGGGCGCAGCTTGGCCATGATGTCGGTGTTCAGCCAGATGGCCGGCTTGTCGTCCGGCCCTAGCACCGGGTCGTACTTCTGGGTCTTGAGCTGGACGTTCTGGAAGTAGTCCTTGGCGTCGGCCACGACCTTGGGCGTGGTCATCAAGTCCAGCACCGTCAGCGCCACGGCCTTGGCGCCCACGACCACGCCCTTGTGGGCGATCGGCGTCGCCATCGCCATGGCCGAGGTCACGTTGTGCCCGATGGCGCCGGGGATGTTCGACGGATAGCGGATGGTGATCGTCGGCACCGTCCACATGATGTCGCCGATGTCGTCCGAACCGCCGCCGAACCCGCCCCGGTCGCCGGGCGCGGTCAGGGGCGCGACCTCTGTGGCCAGCGGCTCGCCCTTCAGCTTGTTGGTCTCCTGCACGGCCTTGGCGAACGCCTTGTCGTCCTCCGACCACTGCGGCATGCCGATGCGCTTGATGTTGGCGTACGCCGCCTCGGCCAGGGGTTTGTTGCTGTAGTTCGGCGCCGCATAGCCCAGCACCCGGTGCTCCACCGTGGTGTCGGTGGCCATGGCCGCCGCCTGCGAGAGCTTGTTGCCCAACTCGTACAGGTCGCGGATCGACTGGAAGTTCTGCTCCCGGAAATAGTACCAGACCGTCGCCACGCCCGGCACGATGTTGGGCTGTCCGCCCCCGTCCGTGATCACGTAGTGCGAGCGCTGGGTCAGCGGCAGGTGTTCGCGCCGGAAGTTCCAGGCCGTGTTCATGATCTCGACGCCGTCCAGGGCGCTGCGCCCATCCCACGGCTGGCCGGCGGCGTGGGCCGTCTTGCCGTGGAAGGTGTATTCGACCGAGACCATGCCGTTGTTGCCGCCGGGGCCCCAGGCCGTGCTGAAATCGCGGCTGACGTGGGAGAAGATCGTGGCGTCCACGTCCTTGAACATCCCGGCGCGGACATAGAACGCCTTGGTCGCCAGCAGCTCCTCGGCGACCCCCGGCCACAGCATGATGCGGCCCGGGATCTTGTTCTTCTCCATGACGTCCTTCGCGGCCAGGGCCGCGACGATCATCATCGGCATGCCGGAGTTGTGGCCCTCGCCGTGACCGGGCGCGCCTTCCACCATCGGCTTGATGTTGGGGATGCCGGGGTACTGCGACAGGCCCAGCAGGTCGTCGATGTCGCTGCCCAGCGCGATCAGGGGGCCGCCCGTCCCCCACGTCGCCGTCCAGGCGGTCGGGATGCCGGCCACGCCCCGTTCGATCTTGAAGCCGTTCTTCTCCAGGACGCCCGTGAGGAACTCCGAGGTGCGGAATTCCTGGAAGCCCGGTTCGGCGTAGCTGAACACCTGGTCGACCATCTCCTGGGCCATCTTGGTCCGGGCGTCGACGCCGGCGATGGCCGCCGTGCGCATGGCTTCGGTGGTGTTCACCGGCGGGGCGACGAAGGGCGCCGCGGCCGGCTTGGCCGCCTCGGCCGCCGGCGGGGCCTGGGCCGCGCCGACCGAGGGCGCGGCGGCCGCCGCCAGCATCAGGGCCGCGAAGGCCGCGCCGTGTCGAAGATCTCGCACTGTTGTCCCCTCTCCATCCGGGCCGCACGCAGCGGCGGTCGTCGCTCGCCGGACGCGAGGCGACGGCTTTCAACAAGATTGCAGAAAAATACGTCGGAAAACGAATCTCTGCGGCAGTTCCGAGAAGAATTGCGGCGTCAGCAACAGGTTTTTCGCGGGTTTCGGAGCGTAGTGCCGCTTTGACGCTTCCCATGCCTGCGGCGCCGCATTCATGAACGGCGGGCGCCCGACTTTGCGACAGGCGCGACGCGTCCGCTACGCCGCTGGCGGGGCAGGGGGCGGCTTGGACGCTGCGGTCTTCTTGGCGGCTGGGCGCGGAGAACGGCTGCTGGCCAATCGGTCGGCGCGGTCGGCGGGCTTGCCGAGCTCCGGCTTCGTGGCGACCGGTGGGGCCGGCGCGCCGCTGGTCGCGTCGCGCAGACGCTCCGCGAGGCGGATGCGCCCAGGATCCTGCGCGATCCTGGCCCAATTCGCTTCGAGGTCCTTGTTGATCCGAGCGCGCTGCGCGTCCGTCATCAGCGACAGGTGTTCCTGCAGCGCTTGAATGCACCAGTAGTGCTCGAACCAACTGCGGAAATTTGCGCTGAGGTCGGTCAGCCATGGCAGGTTCGAGGCGGCGGGGTGCGCCCGCGCGATCGCGATGCGCATCAGCCGGCGGCCGGGCTCGTCGCGGAGGGCGAGTTGCGTCAGCACGGCTTGCGGCGACTGCAACGCGGCGGCCTCGCGCATGGCCTCGCTGGCGACGGCCGCCATCTTGCGGGTCCGGGGGTTCCCGGCGCGCTCGGTGCGGCGGATCTCCTCGTACTTCGCGCCCAGGACGTCGAATGCGGCGACGGAGATCTGGTCGACGTCCGGCGGGCCTACTGCGCGGGGAAGAACGGAGAAGAGACACCCGACGTCGAACGCCGAGAGTGAATAACGCTCCGACTTTAGCGATCCGGCGCATCCGTGCGCGAGCAACTGAAGCGTTCCCGGCTTCCGCAGCCAGTGGAACGCCAGCATGTGCTGAGGGTCCGGCTCCGCGGCCAGCGCCACCGCCTGCATCTTGCCGAGCAGTTCGCGGTCCTGTTCCAGCGCGAACCGCAGGTCCGGGAAGCGCAGCATCAGGGCCACGAACTTGCCGATCTGCTCGGGCGTCGCCTGTGAGCCGCCGCCTTCCGTTTCGTCGAAGAGGCCCTGGTCGCTCGCGATGTAGAGGGCGAGCCGGAACGTGTTGATGAACTGCTTGATGCGCCTCGGATTGTACTCGAACAGCGCGCTGACGAATTTCACGACCTCGCGGATGCGCTCCGATTCCCCCTTCACCTCGAGCCGCCTGAAGATCCGCTTCGTCGGTTGAGTAGGGGCTGGAGCGGCCACGGTCGGCGCGCCGCCTGCTGTGCGAGTCCCCATTGTAACCCGTCGAAGAAGCGCCCCCGCGAAGGGCGTCCAGTACGCCACAAGGCGTCCGCCCCAGCTCCGCCGCGCCGGCGTCGCCGGCGATTCTCGGAAGAAGCTCGCCAGCGCCGCCTCGTCTGCCGCCACCGGCAGCGAGAAGCTGATCTGGACGAACTTCTCCAGATAGGCGTAGCCGAAGTAGAGCGGGGTGAAGTTGTCTTTCTCGTCGTTCGGCTTCCAGTGCGAGCTCTCGCGCAGGAAGGGCAGCATGTCCTTGTATTTCTGCGCGATGCCGGCGGCGACCTTCTCGCGGTCCATGCCGATGACGAAGATCAGGTTGTCGGAGTCGCCGATCATCAGGTTGATCGCCTGCATCAGGTCGGCGGCGCGCGGCACGTCGCAGCGGTCTAGGTCGTCGATGAACACGAAGATCCGCCGCTCGCCCGCATAGGCCGCCACCAGCCGGCCCAGGTCCACGTGGAAGCTCTCGATGAAGGAGGCGTGCCCCGCGTAGTCCGGCGTGGCGATGTACTTCTCCAGCTTCAGCGATAGCGGCATCTTCACGAACGACTGGAACTTGTAGAGGCCGCCGGCGCCCAGCGCGGCGACGAGCCCCCAAGGCCCGGCGGACCCCATGAATTCGAAGAGCGAGGCCCCCGTGATCTGGGCCTGCCTTCCGGGCAGGGGCTTGGTCTCGTCGGTGAGCAGCGTCTTGAGCAGCCCCGCCGCGTCTGCGGCGTCCAGCCGTGTGGCCAGGAACCAGAGCTTTGCGGCCACGAACGCCAGCGCCAGCAGCGAGAGCGCCAGTAGGGCCAGCTCCAACCACGCTCGCGGACCGGCCAGCCGGCTGAAGAAGAGGCGCATATCCCCCCCCATTCCCCCTCGATCGAGATGGTCATGGGCGGCTTGCTCGCCTCGGCGGTCAGGAAGCGCGCGATGGCCTCCACATAGGGCGTGAAGCCCAGGCTGTCGGTCAGGGTCGCGCGGTCGCCCAGCGCGTTGCCGGCGATGCTGTCCGCCTGCTCGATCCTCGCCGCCGCTGCTGCGTCGTCCATATCCCGGCCTCGCCCCCGAACCCGATGCGGCCGCCCGTCCCTTCGGCCGGCGCGTCCGCGGCTTCACTCGCACCTGGATACTTGTCGCCCGCCCGTTCAACCCTGGCGGACGGTAGCGATTTGAGGGCCGGGCCCGCCTGCCGTCAACCGCCGGTCTGCAGCAGTGCGCGGCGCTGCCACCGCGCAAGGAAGCTCGCGACAATCATTAGAATTTCTGCAAAGACTTAAATCCTATTGATTCAGTAGGTATTGAGCGTGACGCCGCTCCTCCCCTTCTGAGGCGTCTCGTGAGCGGGGAGCGCGCGGGCAGGGCTGGTCCTGTCCGCGCGCCCTTCGTCCAACCCAGGAGCCGCAAGGTGATCGTCAGCTTTCAGGCCCTCCCGGGTCCCTGTCGCCTGCGGGCCTGAGCGCCTCCAGGCGCGCCATCCACACACATCCTGTTCTTTGTCTTTGATAGGCCGTGCCGGCGATTTGCGGGCGGTCAGGGGGTTGTCTTGTCTGCAGTAAAGCTATTGGCCTTGGGCTCCGCTTCCGCCGCCGTCCTGCTGGCCGCCACGCCCGCCGCATCGCAGGCGGTGTCCGCGACCGTGACCGCATCCAACGCCTCCGCCGAGGCCGACGCCGGGGACGGCGCGGGCGATGGATCGGTCGAGGCGGTCGTCGTCACCGCCCGCCGCCGCGCCGAACAGGCCCAGGACGTGCCCATCGCCCTGTCGGTCCTGGGCGCCGAGACCCTGGAGAAGACCGGGACGTACAACCTGGCCCAGGTCGTCCAGCTCGCCCCCAGCCTCTACCTCGGCTCCTTCAATCCGCGGAACACCACGGTCAATATCCGCGGCCTCGGCAACAACCTGGGCCTCGCCAACGACGGGCTGGAGGCCGGGGTCGGGCTCTACATCGACCAGGTCTATTTCAGCCGCCCTGCCGCCTCGACCTTCGACCTCTCCGACGTCGAGCGCGTCGAGGTGCTGCGCGGGCCCCAGGGCACCCTGTTCGGCAAGAACACCACCGCCGGCGCCATCAACGTCACCACCCGCCTGCCCACCTTCACGCCCGAGGGCCGCTTCGAGCTCAGCTACGGCGAGTATGGCTTCCTGC
>NZ_JANINU010000062.1 GCF_024508875.1 Phenylobacterium sp. | reverse complement strand
GACGGGGCTCGAGGCCGAGGGCGCGACGCGGGTGCAGGGCTTCGACGTGACCGCCGCCCTCACCTTCGCCGACACCGAGATCACGCAGAGCAACACGGCCGCCGAGATCGGGCGGCGGCTGGAGGGCGCGCCGAACCGGCAGGCCTCGATGTTCGTCGCCCGCACCTTCCCGTTGACCGACGCGGTGAGCCTGCGGCTGGGCGGCGGCGTGCGCTACGTGGGGGCGGTGATGTCGGGCGACGTCCGCACGCCCGGCTACACGGTGGGCGACGCCTATGCCGCCCTGGGCTGGGAAGACTGGCTGTTCAGCATCAACGCCACGAACGTCACCGACAAGCGCTACTACAGCTCGTGCCTGGCGCGGGGCGACTGCTTCCTGGGGGTGCGGCGCACGGTCGTCGCCACGGTCCGGCGGCAGTTCTGAGGGCGGCGGCGATGCGCGGCGCCCTGGTCGTCCTGCACCGCTGGCTGGGCCTGGGCGCGGCGGGCTTCCTGTTCGTCGCGGGCCTGACCGGCGCGGTCATTTCGTGGGACCACGAGCTGGACGCGGCCCTGAACCCCACGCTGTTCGAGGCGCCCGGCGGCGCGGCGGCGCGCGATCCCCTGGCGCTGGCGGCGCAGGCCGAGCGGGCCGATCCGCGGATGCAGGTGACGTTCCTGCCGCTGTCGATCGAGCCCGGCGGCACGCTGCTGATGAGCGTGGAGCCGCGGCCGGACGCCAGGACGGGCAAGGCGGCGGCGCTGGACTTCAACCAGCTCGCGGTGGATCCCGCGACCGGCGAGCCGGTGGGCCGGCGCTTCTGGGGCCAGCCGTCGCTGACGCGCGAGAACCTGCTGCCGTTCCTCTACCGGCTGCACTACAGCCTGACCCTGCCGCTGGTGTCGGGGGTGGACGTCGGCGTGGTGCTGATGGGCGTGGTGGGGATCGCCTGGACGATCGACTGCCTGGTCTCGCTGTGGATCTCGTTCCCGAAGCTGGCGGTCTGGCGCAAGTCGTTCGCCTTCCGCTGGCGCGAGGGCGGCTACCGGCTGCTGTTCGACGTCCACCGCTCGGGCGGCGTGTGGATCTGGCTGCTGCTGCTGACCCTGGCGGTGACCTCGGTGTCGATGAACCTGAACCGCGAGGTGGTCCGGCCCCTCGTCGCGCTGTTCTCGCCGCTGTCGGAGGACCCGTTCGCCAGCCGCGCGCCCCGGCCGCTGGACCAGCCGGCGGCGCCGACGCTGAGCCGGGAGCAGGTGCTGGGGATCGCGACGGCGGAAGCGCGGGCGCGAGGCTGGACCGCGCCGGCGGGCGGACTCTTCTACTCGCCTTACTACGACGTCTACGGCGTAGGCTTCTATCGGCCGGGCGAGGACCATGGCGACGGCGGGCTGGGCAATTCCTGGCTCTACTTCGACGGCCGGACGGGCGCGCCGGCCGGAGCGCTGACGCCCGGCAAGGGCACGGCGGGCGACATCTTCCTGCAGGCGCAGTTTCCGCTGCACTCGGGCCGCATCCTGGGCCTGCCGGGGCGGATCCTCGTCTCGGCGCTGGGCCTGGCGGTCGCGGCGCTCAGCGCCACGGGCGTGGTGATCTGGGCGCGGAAGCGCAAAGCCGCGGCAGCGGCGCGCCGACGGCCTAGGCCCGCGCGCGCCGTGCCCACGCGGGCCTAGGCCGCGCCGCTGAGGCGGGCCAGGGCTTCGGAGAGCTTCGCGCGGGCCGCTTCGGCCTCGGCGAGGCGTTCGCGGTTCTCCTCGACCACCTCCTCCGGGGCACGGGCGATGAAGTCGGCGTTGCCGAGCTTCTTGGCGGTCTTCTCGATGTCGGCCGTGAGGTTGGCGACTTCCTTGGTGAGGCGGGCGCGTTCGGCGGCGATGTCGATGAACTCGGCCACCGGCAGGGCCAGGGTGGCGCCGTCGACGACATAGGGGATGGCGCCGGCGGGGACCGCGTCGGCGAACCTGACCTCGGACACGCGCAGCAACCGGGCGATCAGGGCCGCGCCGCCTTCCAGCACCCGGCGCTGATCCGGCGTGGCGTCCAGCACCAGCAGCGGCGGCTGAGCCGACAGCGGCACGTTCAGGCCCGACCGCACCGAGCGGCCCTCGGTGATGGCGGCGATGATCAGGCCGATCTCGGCGTCGGCGGCCGCGTCGGCCAGGCTCTCCGGCAGGTCGGGCCACGGCGCGGTCATCAGGAAGCCGGCGTGCGAACGCTTCGCGCCCAGGTCCTGGGTCTGGGTCCACAGCTCCTCGGTGATGAAGGGCATCACCGGGTGCAGCAGGGTCAGGATCACGTCCAGCACCCAGGCGGCGGTGGCTTGGGTTTCGGCCTTGGCGGCCTCGTCGGCGCCGGTGAGCAGCGGCTTGGCCAGCTCGACGTACCAGTCGCAGAACTGGTTCCAGATGAAGCGGTAGAGCTGCTCGGTCCCCTCCCCGAAGCCGCAGTCGGCCAGGGCGGCGGTGACGGCGCGCGCGGTGCGCATGGTCTCGCCGACGATCCAGCGGTTCAGCGGCGCCTTGACCGCGGCGGGGTCGAAGCCCTCGGCGCGGGCGCAGCCGTTCATCTGGCAGAAGCGCGTGGCGTTCCACAGCTTGGTGCCGAAATTCCGATAGCCTTCAATGCGCTGCTTCGACAGCTTGATGTCCCGCGCCTGGCCCGACATGGCGGTCAGGGTGAAGCGCAGGGCGTCGGCCCCGAACTCGTCCACCAGTTCCAGGGGGTCCATGACGTTGCCCTTGGATTTGGACATCTTCGCGCCGGTGGCGTCGCGGACCAGGGCGTTGATGAACACCCGCTTGAACGGGACCTCGCCCGTGAAATGGATGCCCTGCATCATCATCCGGGCGACCCAGAAGAAGATGATGTCGAAGCCGGTGATCAGGGTGTGCGTCGGGTAGAACCGCGCCAGGTCGGAGGTCTTCTCCGGCCAGCCCATGGTGGAGAACGGCCACAGGCCCGACGAGAACCAGGTGTCGAGGACGTCCTCGTCCTGCTTCAGCGGGGTGGGGCGGCCGTAGTGCTCATCGGCCTTCTTCTGGGCCTCGGCTTCGGACTCCTCGACGAAGGCCTTGCCGTCCGGACCGTACCAGGCGGGGATGCGGTGACCCCACCAGAGCTGGCGGGACACACACCACGGCTGGATGTTCCGCATCCACTCGAAGTAGGTCTTCTCCCAGTTCTTGGGCACGAAGACGGTCTCGCCCTTCTCGACCGCGGCGATCGCCGGCTGAGCCAGGACATCGGCGGCGACGTACCACTGGTCGGTCAGGTAGGGCTCGACCACGACGCCCGAGCGGTCGCCGTGGGGGACGGTGTGCTTGGTCTTCTCGATCTCGCGCAGCAGGCCCAGGCGCTCGAACTCCTCGACCACCTTCTTGCGGGCGGCGAAGCGGTCCAGGCCGCGATATTCGGGTGGGGCGTTGTCGTTGATCCGCGCGAAGTCGTCGAAGACGTTGATCATCGGCAGGTTGTGGCGCTTGCCGACCGCGAAGTCGTTGAAATCGTGCGCCGGGGTGATCTTCACGGCGCCCGAGCCCTTCTCGGGGTCGGGATACTCGTCGGCGATGATCGGGATGGGCCGGTTGACGATGGGCAGGCGCACGGCCTTGCCGACGAGAGCCTTGTAGCGCTCGTCCGAAGGATGGACCGCCACGGCGGTGTCGCCCAGCATGGTCTCGGGCCGGGTGGTGGCGACGACGATCTCGCCGGAGCCGTCTTCCAGCGGATAGGCGAAGTGCCAGTAGTGGCCGTCGACCTCGCGGGCCTCGACCTCCAGGTCCGAGATGGCGGTCTGGAAGTGGGGGTCCCAGTTCACCAGCCGCTTGTCGCGGTAGATCAGCTTTTCCTTGTGGAGCTGGACGAACACCTTGCGGACGGCGGCGCTCAGGCCCTCGTCCAGCGTGAAGCGCTCGCGGCTCCAGTCGCAGGAGGCGCCCAGGCGGCGGAGCTGGTTGACGATGGTCCCGCCCGACTTGGCCTTCCATTCCCAGACCTTGGCGACGAAGTCCTCGCGGCCCATGTCGCGCCGGCTCTGGTTGCCCTGCTCGGCGAGCTGGCGCTCGACCACCATCTGCGTGGCGATACCGGCGTGGTCGGTGCCGGGCAGCCACAGGGTCGCCTTGCCCCGCATGCGCTCGAAGCGGATCAGCACGTCCTGCAGCGTGTTGTTCAGCGCGTGGCCGATGTGCAGCGAGCCGGTGACGTTGGGCGGCGGGATGACGATGGAGAACGGCTCGGCGTTCGGGTCGTCGGTCGGCGCGAAGCGGCCGGACTGTTCCCAGGCCTCGTAGAGGCGCGGTTCGGCGGTCTTGGGATCGAAGGTCTTGTCGAGCATGTCGGATTTTCTGAATTGGGCGCGTGCAGATAGCAGTTCCTCCCCCGTTGGGGGAGGTGTCGGCGAAGCCGACGGAAGGGGTCAGCTCGGAAATGGCGGCGGGGCCGGCCTGAAGTCCTGAGCGGAAGCCCCCTCACCCGCGTTGCGGGAGCTCCCCCAGCCGGGGGAGCAACCGAGGACGTCAGCGTACTCGGCCGCGGGCGATGCGCTCGACCTCGGCCTGGACGGTCTCCTGGACGATCCCCGGCAGGTGGGTATCGAGCCACTGCTGCAGCAGCGGGCGGAGCATCTCGCGGACCACGTCCTCCAGCGTGCGGCCCTCGGCCGGCATTAGGATGCCCGCCGAAAGCTGGCCGAAGGCCGAGGCGGCGGCGGCGGCCACGTGCTCGCTGACCAGACCCTCGGCCGGCGGCGTCGGATCGGCCATCGGCATCGGCGGTTCCGCCTCCGGGGCCGGCTCGAACGCCGGCTCGGGCTCGCTGGCCACAAAGTCGAGGTCGCCGTGCGTTTCGACCTTCTGCGTCAGTTCGAGGTCGCCCTCGTCGTCGTCCTCGACCGGCGCAGGTTCCGGGGCGGCCGCGCGCTCGGGCTCCGGCTCGGGCTCGGGAATCGGCAGGGGCGCCTCGGCGGCCGCTGGGACAGGCTCGGGCTCGACGACGGGCGCCGCGCCCTCGGCGGGCTGCTCGTCCTCCGAGATGATGCGGCGGATGGAGGCGAGAATCTCCTCCATCGTCGGTTCTTGGGACTGTTCGGACATGAATCGGCCGCCGCGTTGAGTCTGAGCCTAGACCCTAAGCGTGGTCGGCCGATCCTGCAATTTCCCGACTAGGGTCGCGTCAACGCGTCGCCGGAGGCGGAGCCGCCGCCGGCGCGGGATCCAGGCCCGGCGCCAGGGTCTTCTCCACCGGCTTTTCGCTGGGCTTGCCCGCCGGCCACGGCGTGGCCAACTGATCGACGGCGCCGACCGCCTCTTCCCAAGGCACCCAGCCCCAAGTGATGCGCAGCTTCCGGAAGTTCTTTCCGGCGTCGTACTGCGGCACACCCGGCACCAGGTTGCGGCCTTCGAGCCGGCCCATGGTCGACAGGACGTTGGCCGCCGCGACGTATTCGTCACGCCGCGAGGTGACCTGGTTGAGCTCGGCCTGGCGCAGTTCCTGTTCGGCGTTCAGCACGTCGATGGTGGTGCGCAGACCCACCTGCTGCTCCTGGCGCGTGCCCTCGGCGGCGATGCGGGCGGCGCGGGTCTGCTCCTCGCTGGACGCGATGTTCGCCCGCGCGGCGATCAACTGGCTCCAGAAGTTGGTCACGCTCTGCAGCACGTTGCGGCGGACGCCCTCGACCGTGATGCGGTCGGCATTGTTGCGCTCGGCGGCCTGGCGGATGCGCGAGCTGGTCAGGCCACCGTTGAACAGCGGCACCGTGGCGTTGATCGTCGCGCGGGTGGAGCGCGAATAGAGCTGGCTCTCGAACGGGTCGAGCGGGCGGTTCGGCACCGCAGGACCGCCGAAGCCGTAGGTGACCGAGGCGCTGACGTTGGGCATCCGCTCGGCGTGCGCGCCGGCCAGCCGGGCGCGGCTGGCCTGCTCGGCGAACTGCTGGGCGCGGAGCTGCGGGTTGAACTGTTCGGCGACCTTGTAGGCCTCGTCCGGATCGGTCGGCAGCAGGTAGGCGAGCGAGGGTTCGGGCGCGAGGTCGCCGGGATTCTGGCCGACCAGGGTGGCGTAGGTGGCGCGGGTGATCGCGAGCTGGGCGATCGACGACTGGAGCAGCGCCTGGGCCTGCGAAAGGCGGGCCTGGGACTGGGCCACGTCGGTGCGGGTGACCTCGCCCACGTCGAAGCGGGCGTTCGATTCCTGGAGCTGCCGGGTCAGGACGTTGACGTTTTCCTGCCGGATGCGGACCGTTTCCTGGTCGCGCCGGGTGTCGGAATAGGCCTGGATCACCGACAGCAGCACCTGGGCCTCGACGCGGCGCAGGTTCTCCCGACCCGCCAGAACGTCGGCGTTGGCGGCGTTCACCGCGGCGGCGACACGGCCGCCGGTCCACAGCGGCTGGCTGAAGCTGAGGCCGATGTTGGCGCTGTTGCCCTCGTTGATCGTCGGGGTCGAGGCAAAGGTGTCGGGGATGCCGTCGGCGTTGTCGTCGCGGCCCAGGGCGAAGCGCGGCGTGCGCTGCTCGCTGTACGTGACGCTGCTGCTGAAGCCCAGCGTTGGGCGCCAGCCGCTGCGGGACTGGACATAGCTTTCGTCGAGCGCCCGCTGGGTGGCGCGCTGCGCCTGGAGCGTCGGGTTGTTCTGGTAGGCCATGGCGATCGCATCGGCCAAGGTCTCCGCGGACGCGGGGACCGCGAACCCGGCGGTCGCGGCGGCACACACAGTCGCGGCCAGCAGACGGCCGCGGAGTTTCATCGACATTCGTTATCCCCGATCTCGCGAGAGACGCGCCCTTATATGCGTTCGTCTGCCGCGTGGGCCAAGCCGCGTCACCTTAAGCTTTTTTCACGCCGCAGTTTCGAGGGTGTTTCACCCGCCCGTCTAGAACGCGAAGCCGTGGCGCGCCTCGAAGCCCGCCAGCACGGGCGGGAACGCGTCGAACAGATCGCGCCGGCCGACACCCTCGGCCGTGCGCACATAGAGGCAGGCCTGGCCCACAGGACCGTCCCGCTCAACCACCCCCAGCCGACCGTTCGTCGCGAGCGCGCGCTGCCAGGCCTCGGGCGCGCGGCTGACGGCGCCTTCGCAGACGATCATGTCGAACTCGCCCGCCGGCAGGGCGTCGCCCGCCTCGATGCGCGTGACGGTCCCGCCCAGTTCCTCGATCACCGCCGCCGCGTAGGGCGCGCTGATCGCCAGCGCCCGCTCGCCCGGCATTGGGCGCAGCGCGTGCAGCAGCTTGGCCACGTCCCGCGGCTTCAGCAGCCAGCGGCCGGGCGCGTACTCCACCTCGATGTCGGTGTAGGCCAGATGGCCCTTGGCCTCGGGCACGAACCGCTCGCGCGGCAGGGCGCGCATGGCGTCGTGGATCCGCACGTCGGTGACGTCCTGCGTTCGCACCTGGCTTTCCACCATGTTGAGGCGGGCGGCGGCGAAGTCGGCCATAGGAATCCTCTAGGCGCGGATGTTGCGTCGGGCGGGTTATAGGCCCGCCGGCCCGGAAGGCAATTGCGGCTGATGGGCCGTTCTGATAGCTACCCGCCCCTCACCTCCGGGGCATGAGCGCCCCGAGCTATGCTTTCGAGCCCCAACGGGCTCCAGGCGGCCTGATGGCGGAGTGGTGACGCAGCGGACTGCAAATCCGTGAACCCGAGTTCGATTCTCGGTCAGGCCTCCACACCTCCTGCTCATTTCAGCTCTCCCAGCACGGTCGGGATCAGTTCCGCGACGGTCGGATGGATATGCACGGTGCGCATGAGCGTCGTGTAGGGCTGCTTCGCGGCCATCGTATCGAGGATGGCGTGGATCGCCTCGTCGCCCTCCACGCCCAGGATCGCGGCGCCCAGGATGGCGTCGGTCTTGGCGTCGACGACCACCTTCATGAAGCCTTGCGTCTCGCCCTTCTCCACGGCGCGGCCGACGCGACTCATCGGGCGCTTGCCGACGCGGACATTGTGGCCGGCCGCGCGGGCGGCGGCCTCGGTCATGCCGCAGCGGCCCAGCGGCGGGTCGATGAAGAGGGCGTAGGTCTCGATCCGGTCGCTGACCCGGCGCGGGTCATTGTCCAGCAGGTTTGCGGCGACGATCTCGTAGTCGTTCCAGGAGGTGTGGGTGAACGCGCCCTTGCCGTTGCAGTCGCCCAGGGCCCAGACGCCCTCAGCCGACGTGCGGAGCTGGTCGTCGACGGCGATGTAGCCGCGGGCGTCGACGGCGACGCCCGCCGCGTCCAGGCCCAAGTCGTCGGTATTGGGTCGGCGGCCGACGGCGAGCAGGACGTGGGAGCCGACGACCGTCGGGTCTCCGGACTTGCAGTCGACGCCCACCTCGACGCCGTCGGGGTGGGGCTTGAAGCTGATGCACTCGGCGCCCGTGCGCACCGTGATCCCCTCGCCTTCCAGTATATCCCGGACGGCGTCCGAGACCTCCTCGTCCTCGCGGCCGATCAGGCGCGGGCCCTTCTCCACCACCGTCACCTTGGCGCCGAAGCGGCGGTACATCTGGGCGAACTCCAGGCCGATGTAGCTGCCGCCGACCACGACGAGGTGCTCGGGCAGCACGTCGAGCTCCAGGATCGAGGTGTTGTTCAGCCAGGAGACGTCGTGGACGCCCGGGAAGTCCGGGACCACGGCGCGGCCGCCGACGTTGACGAAGATCTGCGGCGCCGTGAGGCGCTCGCCGTTCACCTCGATCTCATGCGGGCCGGTGAAGCGGGCCTGGCCACGGATCAGCTCGACACCCTTCATGCCGCCGATCCACGCCTCCAGGCCGTTGCGGGCGTTCAGGGTGACGGCGTGGGCGCGGGCGGCGACCTTGGCCATGTCGACGGCGACGGGGCCCTGGAGGACCACGCCGTAGTCGGCGGCGCGGCGGGCGACGTGGGCGGTCCGGGCGCTGGCGACCAGGGCCTTGGTCGGCATGCAGCCGGTGTTGACGCAGGTCCCGCCGAGGAATTTGCGCTCGACGATGGCGACGGTGCGGCCGGCGGCGCTGAGGCGGCCCGCAAGGGCGGGCCCCGCCTGTCCGGCGCCGATGACGATGGCGTCGAAGGCCCTTTGCTGGAGTTGGGGGCTCACAGGAGGCACGCCACGACAAGCGCCGCGCCGCCGACGGCGGCGAGGTCTTCCGCCAGGGCGGCCGGCAGGTCGCGGCCGAGGGCGCCGGCCAGCCTGCCACGGGCCCAGGCGCCGCCCAGCGTTCCGAGCACGGCGCCGACCGCACCCAGCACCAGGCCCGGAAGCAGCGCGCCCGCCGAGAGGCCGACCGTGGCGCCGGCCAGGCCGCCCGAGACGATGCGGCCGCCGAACTGGACCGGGACCTTGCGGCTGGGCGTGTTGGGCAGCTTGTCGTTGACGAGCTCGCCGACCGCGATGGCGCTGACGATCCAGGGCGTGACCGCCGCGCCCAGGAAGGCCAGCGGCGTGCCGGCCAGCTTCAGGATTCCGAGCGCCGCGGCCCAACTGACGGCGGCGACTGGCGTCACCGCCCGCAGGCCGGCGATCACGCCCAGCAGGAGGGCGGCGAGATAGAAGGTCATGGCGGGCTCCCCATCCGTGGCGTCCAGGTGCTTGAACGACCGATGCGGGCACCTTAACCGGAAGCATGACCGACGAACGCCCCCACATTCTGGTGACCGGCTCCACCCGCGGCATCGGCGCCGCCATCGTGCAGGCCCTGGACGGCCGCGCCCAAGTGATGGGCCACGGCAGCGCCGACGCCGACCTCTCGGACCCGATGGGCGCCGAGAAGCTCTGGGAGGCCGCCATCGCGCGGCTGGGCCGGGTGGACGTGCTGATCAACAACGCCGGGGTGTTCGAGC
>NZ_JANINU010000061.1 GCF_024508875.1 Phenylobacterium sp. | reverse complement strand
GCGACAAGGTGGTCATGTGGTACGTCTCGGGCAACCGCGACGAGACGGTGATCGAGAACCCGAACGCCTACATCATCGACCGCGAACGGCCGCGCCAGCACATCTCGTTCGGCTTCGGCATCCACCGCTGCGTGGGCAACCGCCTTGCCGAGCTGCAGCTCACCATCATCTGGGAAGAGATCCTGAAGCGCTTCCCCGAGGTGCGCGTGGTGGGCGAGCCCAAGCGCTCGTACTCCACCTTCGTGAAGGGCTACGAGACCCTGCCGGTGGTGATCCCGAAGCGGAACTAGCCGGATCGTCGCCGGGCGCCTGCACGGGTGGGCGCCCGGCGACTCCCGGTCAGGCGGCCTGGACCGCCCGGCGAGACCGGTTGGCGCGGAGGATCGAACCGGCGCCGAAGAAGCCCGCAAGCATCATGGCCCAGGTGGCGGGCTCAGGGACCCCGGCGACGGCCGTTGTGCTGACCGTGTAGCCACCCTGCGCGTCGGGCGTGAAGTAGACGTTGGCCCCGTTCAGATCGAAGCTGTTGGCAGCGGCCAGGTCGTAGACAGCGCGGGCCGAGCCGGTGGAATACGGGCCGCCCGTGAGCTCGGTCTCACCCGGATCGGCGACGCCGCCACCCGCGCTGATGCCCGTGAGCACCGTATGGGCGGCGGGGATGCTGTCGCCGCTGTAGCCGAAGATGATGCGGCCATCGGCGAAAAGCTGTGCCTGCGCGGCGTAGCTGCCGCCGACGCTATATTCGCCGCCAACCCAGGTGAACACGGCGCGATCGGCCACCTCGGTGTTGAGATAGCCCGTGCCGACGATGTCGAACCACTCGGGCGCGATGCGGGCCGCGCCGCCAAGGAACGCACCCACGTCGCCGCTGCAGCAGCCCGTACCGTTGGAACCGCCGAGGCTCACGAAGCCGTTCGTCGACATCTGGAAGCCGGTATAGCTCTGGCCGAACAGCGTGAAGGCGAACGGCAGCGAACCGTCGGCGGTCTGATCGTCGCCGCCGACGATGGCGGCGCCGTAGTTGGTCTCGAACACCGGGGAAGTCGCGGCGCTGGCCGAGCCGGCCAGCAGGGCGGCGGACGCGAGGACCGCGGCGCCCATGGCAAGAGTCTTCATTTGATAAGCCCCACTTAAAACGCGGCGCCTGAGCGGCGCTCGTGCATGAAGGGGTAGGCCGGCGACGCATCGCCGCGCCGCCCCCTTTTGGTGGTGTTAATCGTTCGTAAACGGCGTTCTTTAGGCGTCAGTTAGTTACGCCGGCCGCAAGACCTCTTTGGTTTGAGGCGCTTAGGGGCCAGTGTGGTGAGTACAGAGCGCGTACCGTTGAGACGATCCGAGCCCGCCGACTCCGCCCTGGACGCCCCGGCGCAACTGCTGCGGCGCGCTTGGGGCGCGCGCGCCAGGACACCCGACGCCGAGGTGCGGCTGGTGGACGAGATGCTGAGCGGCGGCGACGCCGGCTTCGGCTTCGGCTCGGCCGCGCTCGTGCCCGAGGAGGCGGTGGCGACCGCCGTTCTGGGCGCACGCGGCGGGGCGACCTGCGCCGACCCGGCCTTCACGTCCGCATTCCCCGACCCGGCCGCGGCGCCCGACCTGCGGCGACTGGCCGAGCGGGCGCGGAAGGGCGGTGCGGCGCTGGGGCTGCTGGAGGCGGCGGACGGGACGCCGGTTCCCGCATGGATCGCGAGAGGCGCCGTGGCGACCCGGTGGGCGCGCACGCCGGACGCGCTGGCGGCGCTGGCCCGCCCCGACGCGGTCCTGGTCCTGATCTTCGCCCCCAGCCGTTCCGGCGACCTGGCGGCGCGGGTAGCGGAAGCGTTCGGCCTGACGCCGCTGGAAGCCCGGCTGGCCGAGGCGTTCCTCTTTGCGCCCACCCTGGAGATCGCCGCCGCGCAGGCCGGGATCGGCCGGGCCACCGCACGGGACACCCTGGCGCGGATCATGGCCAAGACCGGCGCGGCGCGGTCGAGCGATGTGGTCCGGCGTCTGTCCGAGGTGATGAGCGCGACGCACGAGGAGCCGGAGGCGAACACCGCGCTGCTGGCGGACGCGTTCGGCCTGACCGCCGCGGAAGCGGGCGTCGCGCTGGAGCTGGCGGCCGGCGCGACGCAAAAGGAAGCGGCGCTGAAGCTGGGCCTGCAGCCCGAGACCGTGCGCTCGTACGCGAAGGCGGCGCTGGCGAAGACCGGCGCGGCGCGGGCCAAGGACCTGGGGCGCCTGGTAGCGGAGACGCGCGCG
Organism: Phenylobacterium sp.; assembly: GCF_024508875.1. GTDB lineage: Bacteria > Pseudomonadota > Alphaproteobacteria > Caulobacterales > Caulobacteraceae > Phenylobacterium. The sequence goes on along the minus strand of NZ_JANINU010000061.1, from coordinate 7,631 downwards.
CTGGCCGGGCTGGTGGCGGTGGCCGAGCCGGTGTTCACGACGGGCCGGCCGGAGACCGGGCCGCATGCGCGCCTTCGGCTGATGCCGCGCCCGGGTGGGCGGCGGCTCGCGTTCCTGGACTATGGGCCGGCGCGGAACCGGCCGGCGATCATTTTCCACGGCTTCGTCGCGGGCCGCAGCCTGCCGCCGCGCCTGGCGGCCGAGCTGCAGGCGCGGGGCCTGCGCCCGATCGTGCCGCAGCGGCCCGGGTTCGGCCTGACGAGCCCCGCCGACGGCGACTATCTGGCGACGGCGGTGGAGGACCTGGAAGACCTGGCGGCGGCGCTGGGCGGACGCGAGCTGGTGCTGTTCGCGCGCGACGGCGGCACGGCCGCGGCGCTGGCGTTCGCGGCCCGCAACCCCGGCGAGGTGGTCCGCGGCGTGCTGCTCAACCCCCGCTCGCCGCGCGGCCCGACCATCGGCGTGCGCAGCGGCCCCGTCAGCCGCATGACGCGCCTGATCCTGGAACAGCCCCACCTGATCGAGGGGCTGGGCGAGTTCATCCGGCGGCGCACCCGGAGCGACTTCCTGGAGGCGGCGCTGGGCCAGACGCTGGGCGGCATCGCGCCGGACGCCGCGGCTCTGCGCGATCCCGCCGTTCGCGCGCAGCTCGTGCGGGACATCCAGGCCCAGTTCGCCCACGCCAGCGCCGGGTACGCCGCGGAGCACGCGCTGTACGCCCAGGGCTGGACGCCCGCGGCGGTCACCGGCGGAACCTGGCTGATCACCCACAGCGGCGCGCTAAGCGCGGCGCCCGACCCGGCGGCCTGGGCCATCCTGCCCTCGCCAAGGTTCGTCGCCCTGGAGGGCGCCGGGGTCCTGGCCCAGTTCAGCCACGCCGAGGGGCTGGCCGAACTGATCTCAGGCGGGAGCTAGAGCCCTACTTCGCGCTGGCGATGTAGGCGTCGACGCGGGTCTCCAGGACGTCCAGCGGCAGGGCGCCGGCGGCCAGGACGGTCTCGTGGAAGGCCTTGATGTCGAACTTCGGCCCGAGGGCTTTCTCGGCCTTGGCGCGCAGTTCCGAGATCTTGAGCTGGCCGATCTTGTAGCTGGTGGCCTGGCCGGGACTGGTGAAGTAGCGGTCGACCTCGCGCGCGACGTCCAGGTCGGAGCTGAGGGTGTTGGCCTTCATGTAGGCGATGGCCTGGTCGCGGCTCCAATGCTTGGCATGTATGCCGGTGTCGAGGACGAGGCGCACCGCGCGCCAGATCTCCAGGCTGAGGCGGCCGAAGTCGTCGTAGGGGTCCTGGTAGAAGCCGGCTTCCTTGCCCAGCTTCTCGGCGTAGAGGCCCCAGCCCTCCGTATAGGCACCGTAGTAGGAGAACCGGCGGAACATCGGCAGGTCCGTCTGCTCCTGGGCGCGGGCGATCTGGAAGTGATGGCCCGGCGCGCCCTCGTGATAGGCGATGGCGGGAAGCTGGACCTTCTGGACCTGGGTCATGTCGGCGAGGTTCACGTAGAAGATGCCCGGCCGCGAGCCGTCGGGGGCGCCCAGGTTGTAGAACGCGGTCGAGGCGGTCTTCTCGCGGAACGGCTCGACGGCGCGGACCTCCAGCGCCTGCTTCGGGAGGGTAGAGAACTGCCGGTTCGCCACGGCCATGTAGTCGGCGATGATCTTCTTGGCGTCGGCCAGATACTGCTGCTTGCCGGCGTCGGTGTTGGGATAGTGGGTCTTGGGGTCGGTCTTCACGAAAGTGAAGAACTCGTCGAGGGAGCCCTTGAAGCCGACCTTCTGCTTGATGGCTTCCATCTCGCCGCGGATGCGGGCGACCTCGCTGAGGCCGGTCTGGTGGATCTGGTCCGGCGTCAGGTTGGTGGTGGTGAAGAACGCGACCTGGTCGGCGTAGAAGGCGTCGCCCTGCGGCAGGGCCCAGACGCCGTTCACGGCCGTCGCCTTCTTCTGCATGCCCTGGAGCGAGGCGATGTAGCGCTCGTAGCCGCGCTTCCACTCGCCCTTCAGAGCGGCCTCGCCGGCGGCGAGCAGCTTGGCCTTCGCGGCGTCGTCGGTCTTGAGGGCGGCGACCTTGGCCTTGAAGTCGGCCCACAGGGCGTGGTCGGGGCCGGTGTCGAACGGCGCGCCCTTGATCTGGTTCTGGGCGTCGGGGATCACGCGGCCGAACACGAAGGCGGGCGGCAGGAAGCCCTTGGCCGTGCGCTGGTCGATGTCGTCGGAGACTTCCTTGGCCACCCGCTCGACGGCCTTCAGGCGCGAGACGTAGGCCTCGGCGTCGGCGACGCTGTCCACCTGGTGGGCGTTGACCAGCATCACAGGCAGGCCGTCGAGCGCGCTGCCCGTCGAGGACACCGCGTAGCTCTGCCAATACCACTTCATCTGCATGCGCTGGGTGGCGACGCCGCGCTCGAAGAGGTCGTAGGAGAGCTGCGAGGCCGGCGAGAGCTTCGAGCGGTCGAAACTCGACTTCATCTTCGCGAGCTGGGCCTCGGCCACCGCCACGAGCTGCTTCTGCCCGGCCTCGGTGTAGTCGCCGAGTTCGGCGTACCGCTCCTTCATGCCGAGCTGAGTCAGGGTCTCCGGGCTGAGCCGGGCGATTTCCAGGAACGAGGCCTGGAAGAACGCCGCCAGCCGCGCGTCCTCGGACTGGGCCTGGGCGGGCGCTGGGGCGGCCGCCGGCGCCTGGGCCAGGGCGGGTGTGGCGAGCATGGCGACGCTGAGCGCCACGGCGGAGCAGGCGGTGCGGAACATGTAACCCCTCGAAGATCCTGTGACCGCAGGCATAGGCGGCGCGAGCTGGCGGCCGAAGTGAATTTTCCTCAATCTACCAGGCGGGCCACATGGTTCAGCCGCGCCCAGCTCCGGCGGTGGGCCGGCGCGGACTCCGGGGCAGCCGATGGCGCAAGATCCTGCCGCCAACGGGCCTCGGCGGCGTCGGCCTCGGCCCAGCATTGGGCGATGGCCTCGTCGAGCCCGCCGCGCGCGAAGGCCTCGTCCATGCGGGCCTGGAACGTCGCCTCCAGGGCGTCGCGCTCCGGGGCGATGGCGGCGAGCGCGGGCGTGAAGTCGGCGAGCATGGCGCGGTGCAGGCGCTCGTGCCGCCACCAGCGCGAGGCGGTGTCGGCGCGGTCGCCGGGCGCGGGGCCGAAGGGCGGGACGGCGGCCCCGAAGACGAAGGGCTTGAAGAGGCTGGTGCAGGGCGCGGAGCTGCCGGTCACCCAGTGGACGGTGCGGCCGGGCGCCAGCTCGCTCACCAGCGAGGCCACCGACTGGCTGCGGCGCGGCCCGGCGGAGGCGTGCATGCAGATCGTGCGGTTCTTCGTGTTGGCCGGCGTCCAGTCCGGGTCGTCCCCGTGGTCGCGCAGGATCGCCATCATGGCGGCGGGCGTCAGGCCCGGCGCGGTCCGGTCCAGCAGCGCCTGGCCCCGGGCGCAGCGGCCGCGGCCGAAGCTGACCGCGTCGCGGGCCTCGTCGATCAGGCTGGCGGCCACGTCGTAGGGCGCGCCGCGGTCCAGGCCGGCGCTCAGGGCGTCATAGTTCGCACCTATGGAATAGGCGTTGGAGAGCGCGCGCTGGCCCCTCACCTCCTTCCACACCCAGTCGCGGCCCACGGTCTCCAGCACATAGGCCCCGGAGGGGTCGGCGATGATGAAGCCGTTCTGGTAGTAGAAGCGGCCCAGGTGGCCGCAGTCGCCGCCTTGGCCGTGCGCTTCCAGCAGGCCGACGATGACATCGCGCGCCTCGGCCGCGGTGGCGCCCCGCTCCAGGCCCAGGCGGACGAGGTCCATGCCGATGAGGGCGCGGCGGCGCTGGGCCGGGGTCTTGGCGTGGAGGGCCTCGTTGCCGATGACCACGCCGTGCTCGTTGGCGCCCATTTCGGCGCCCCACATCCAGAACGGGCGGCTCAGCAGGACGGCGTGTGCGCGCGCAACGTCGGGGATAGCGATGTAGGTGGCCTGGAGCGGGCGGCCGGCGGAGCCCTCGCGCGGCGGATGCAGTTCGAGGACCTGGGCCTCGTTGCGCTCGCGGTCGCTGTTCTTGGCGAAGAGGGCCGCGCCCCGGGCGGTCGATGCGGCGAGCGCGGCCAGGGTGTCGCACACGGCGTCAGCTCGCCTTGCAGGCCTTGATATCGGTGGGCTTCGGCCGCTTCACCGGCGCCTCGAAGATCGCGAGATAGCCCACCCCGCCCGCCATCGGCGCCGAGCTGACCTGCCGGTAGCCAACCGCCTCGAATTCGCACTTGAGCTGGGCCGGGGCCATGCCGTGGCTGGAGACGGCGCGGTCGAGGTCGATGACGCCAACCCGCGCGCCGGGCTTCAGGGCCGAGGCCAGGTTCCACAGCAGGGCGTAGGGGTTCTCGACCTCGTGGTACATGTGGACCAGCACAGCGCGGTCGATTGTCTTCGCCGGCAGCTTGGGATCGTCGGCCGTGCCGACGACGATGCGGACGTTGGTGAGCTTGCGCCGCTGGGCCTCGCGGCGCAGGCCCGAGATATAAGCCTCGACGATGTCCTCGGCGTAGACGACGCCGGTGGGCCCCACGGCGGGCGAGAGGCGCAGGGTGTGATAGCCGGAGCCGGCGCCAATATCGGCCACGTGCATGCCCGGCGCGATCTCCAGGCCGCGGATGAGCTGGCCCGACTCGTCGGCCGCGTCGCGGTCGGGGCCGGTGGACCACTCCGGCGCGACGATGCCGGCGGCCGGACGATCGGGAAGGGGGAAGCCGCCCGGCGCGCGGGGCGCCGCCTCGGCGGGACGGCTGGCCGGCGTCGGCGAACAGGCGACCAGCAGCGCGGCGGTCAAAAGGGCGAGACTGAAACGCATCGGCCCCATTTAGCGGGCTGTGCGCCGCGAGGCGATACCGGCCGCGCGCGGGAATTCCCGTCGGCTCCCCACCGCGCCCACGCATGAACGCGTAGCGCTGGCGCCGAAGACCTTCGGAAAAGGCTCATCCGGCGAGGCCGGTATACACCTCGCCCGAGCGGATGAAACGGAAGGGGAACGTGCTATAGGCAGGGTATGGCCGACACCGCGGGCGCTCCCGCCGACCTGCTGCCCGAACGGTTCCGCGCGTGGTTCGCGCGGCGAGGTTGGACGGCGCGCGCGCATCAGTTGGAGATGGTGGCCAAGGGACGCGAGGGCCGGGACGCCCTGCTGATCGCGCCCACCGGCGGCGGCAAGACGCTGGCCGGGTTCCTGCCGAGCCTCATCGAGCTGTCGGAGCGGCCGCCCGCCAACGCGCCTAGAGGCCTGCACACGATCTATATCTCGCCGCTGAAGGCGCTGGCGGTTGACGTGGAGCGGAACCTCAACACGCCCATCCTGGAGATGGGCCTCGACGTCGTCGCCGAGAGCCGGACGGGCGACACCGGCATCTCGCGGCGCCAGCGCCAGAGGGTGAAGCCGCCGGACATCCTGCTGACCACCCCCGAGCAGTTGGCGTTGCTCTGCGCATGGGAGGGGGCGCGGCTCTATTTCGAGGACCTGCGCTGCGTGATCCTGGACGAGATCCACACGCTGCATGCGAGCAAGCGGGGCGACCTGCTGGCGCTGGACCTGGCGCGGCTGCAGACCTTGGCGCCGAACATGCGCCGCGTCGGGCTGAGCGCGACGGTCGACGACCCGGCGGTCATCACGAACTGGATGGCGTCGCACCGGCCCATGGACGTCGTGGGGCCGCCTGACGCCCCCTCCGTCGGCTTCGCCGCCACCTCCCCCGTCCTCTTCGGGACAGGGGAGGCGCGAGACAGCTCCGCTCCTCCCTCGCTTGCGGGGGAGGTGGATCGGCGCATCGGCGTCGAGACGGAAGGAGCGCGGCACGGCCCTTCTTCCATCGCCCTCGTCCGCGGCCCCGCCGGCGCCGAGCCGGTGGTGGACATGCTGCTTTCCGAGGGGCGGGTGCCGTGGGCCGGCCATACGGCGCAGCACGCGATGCAGGAGGTGTACGACGTCATCCGGCGTTCGAAGACCGCGCTCGTCTTCGTCAACACGCGCTTCCAGGCCGAGTTCGCGTTCCAAGAGCTGTGGCGGCTGAACGACGACGCCCTACCGATCGCCCTGCACCACGGCAGCCTGGCCGCGGAACAGCGGCGCAAGGTGGAGGCGGCGATGGCGCGGGGCGAGCTGCGGGCGGTGGTCTGCACCTCGACCCTGGATCTCGGCATCGACTGGGGTGACGTGGACCTGGTGATCCAGCTCGCCAGCCCGAAGGGCGCGTCGCGGATGGTCCAGCGGATCGGCCGGGCCAACCACCGGCTGGACGAGCCCAGCCGCGCGCTGTTCGTGCCGGCCAACCGGTTCGAGATGCTGGAGTGCCAGGCGGCGCGCGAGGCCATCGCCGAGAACCGCCTGGACGGCGACCCGCCGCGGGTCGGCGCGCTGGACGTGCTGGCCCAGCACGTCATGGGCTGCGCCGTGTCCGAACCGTTCGACATGCTGGAGCTCTACGAGGAGGTGCGCTCGGCGGGGCCGTATCGCGACCTTTCCTGGGAGGACTTCGAGGCCGTGGTCGATTTCGTGTCGACGGGCGGCTACGCGCTCAAGACCTACGACCGGTTCCGACGCATCGTGCAGGGCCCCGATGGGCGCTGGAAGGTCCGGGACCAGAACGTGGCGCAGCGGCATCGCCTGAATGTCGGGGCCATCGTCTCGCCGGCCATGCTGGCGGTACGGATCGCCATGCGCGGCAACCGCGGCGGGCGGAAGATCGGCGAGGTCGAGGAGGGCATGCTGGAGATGCTCGACCCCAGCGACACCTTCGTCTTCGCCGGCCAGGTCTGGGAGCTGGTGGGGGTGACCAACCTGGATGTCCTGGTGCGGCCGGCCAGCCACAAGGACCCGAAGATGCCGTCGTGGGGCGGCTCGAAGTTCGCGCTGTCGACCTACCTGGCCAAGCGCGTACGCCAGCTCATGTTCGACGAGAGCCATTGGAGCGTGCTGCCCGCCGACGTGCGCGAGTGGCTGGAGATGCAGAAGGACCGGTCGCGGATCGTCGGCGAGGACGAGATGCTGTTGGAGACCTTCCCGCGCGGGAAGCGCAACTTCATGGTCGTCTATCCCTTCGAGGGGCGCCTCGCGCACACCACCCTGGCCATGCTGCTGACCAAGCGGCTGGAACGGCTGGGCATCGGGCCGCTGGGGTTCGTCTGCAACGACTACGCCATGGCGATCTGGGCGCTGAACCCGATGGACGGGCTCGACTACGACGAGCTGTTCGCCGAGGACATGCTGGGCGACGACCTGGAGGCCTGGCTGCACGAGAGCTTCATGATGAAGCGCGCCTTCAAGGGCTGCGCGATCATCGCCGGGCTGATCGAGAAGCGGTTTCCGGGCGAGCAGCAGAAGACGGGGCGGCAGATCACCTTCTCCACCGACCTGATCTACGACGTGCTTCGCCGGCACGAGCCGGACCACCTGCTGCTGCGGTGCGCGCGGGCCGATGCGGCGACCGGCCTCATCGACGTGGCGCGGCTGGGCGACATGCTGGCGCGAATCCGCGGCCGCATCGTGCATGCGCCATTGGAGCACCTGAGCCCCTTCTCGGTGCCGATCCTGCTGGAGATCGGTAAGGAGCGCTCGCCCGGCCAGGCCGGCGAGATGATCCTGGCCGAGGCGGAGGAAGACCTGATCGCAGAGGCGA
>NZ_JANINU010000060.1 GCF_024508875.1 Phenylobacterium sp. | reverse complement strand
TGCCGAAGAACTCCAGCAGGCTGAGGCCCGAGAAGTAGAAGAAGGTCAGGAAGCCGAGGACGAAGAGCGAGATGTAGAGCGCGATCCAGGCGCGGTCGCGCGAGCGGGCGCCCGCCGTCGCCGCCGCGAACAGCGGGACGTTGCCGACGGGGTCGATCAGCGCGAACAGCGCCACGAAGAAGTTGACCGCGAACTCGCCCTGGCTCATTCCAGGGTCTTAGCCCAAATCGACGTCGGCGGAACACCCCGCCCCCCAAACGGAGCCCCGCCATGGCCGCCGCAACCGTGCTCGCGCAACCCGTGACCAAGGCCGATCCGCGCCTGATCATCCCGCTGGACCTGCCGACCGTGGCCGAGGCGCGGGCTATGGTCGAGGCGCTGGGCGAGGCGGTCAGCTTCTACAAGGTGGGGCTGGAGCTGTTCGCGGGCGGCGAGGGGATGACGCTGGCGCGCGAGCTGAAGGCCGCCGGCAAGCAGGTGTTCCTGGACTGGAAGCTGCACGACATCGGCACCACGGTGCAGCGGGCGACGGCGGTGCTGGCCGGCTCAGGCTGCGATTTCCTCACCGTGCACGGCGAGCCGCAGGTGATGGCCGCGGCGGTGCGCGGCAAGGGCGCGTCGAACCTGAAGATCCTGGCGGTGACGGTGCTGACCAGCCTGACCGACGCGGACCTGGTCGAGACCGGCTACCACGAGACGGCGCGCGCGCTGGTGGAGCGGCGCATCCACCAGGCGATCGCCAGCGGCTGCGACGGCGTGATCGCCAGCCCGCACGAGGCCGAGCTGGCCCGCAAGCTGGGCGGCAAGGACTTCCTGGTGGTGACGCCGGGCGTGCGGCCCGACTGGGCGGCGAAGAACGACCAGGCCCGCGCGGCGACGCCGGCCGACGCGCTGCGGTCGGGGGCGAGCCACATCGTGTGCGGTCGCCCGATCACCGCCGCCAACGATCCGCAGGCGGCGGCGCGCCGGGTGGCGGCGGAGATGGCGGGGGTCTGAAGGCCGGCCCCGGCCGAGCCGGGACCGGAACCCGAGGGTCAGAACCGCAGGGCGCGGGCTTCCTTCACGTGCGGCAGGGCCTGGATGGCGGCCAGCAGCTTTTCGGTCGGCTCCTGGTCGACGCCCACCAGGGCGATGGCGTCGTCGCCGGCGTCGATGCGGCCGAGGTTGAAGGTGGCGATGTTCACCCCCGCCTCGCCGAGCAGGCCGCCCAGGGCGCCGATGAAGCCGGGCTTGTCCAGGTTGTTGATGTAGAGCATGCGCGGCAGGAACGGCGCGTCCAGCTCCATGCCCTTCACCTCGACGACGCGCGGGGCGCCGGCCTGGACCGTGCCCGCGAACGAGCGCTTGCCCTTCTCGGTGGTGACGGTGATCCGCACCAGGCTCTCGTAGATGGGCGAGTCGTCCTGCTTGCTCTCGGAGACGGTGATCCCGCGCTCCTTCGCCACCGCCGGCGCCGAGACCATGTTGATCTCCGCCAGCATCGGGCGCAGCACGCCGGCGAGCGCCGCGGCGCTGAGCGGGCGCGTGTTGAGCGTCGAGACCTGGCCCTCGAAGGCGATGTCCACCGACTTGATGCCGAAATCGACCATCTGGCCGGCCAGGGCGCCCAGCTTCTCGGCCAGGGCCACGAAGGGCTTCAGCCGCGGGGCTTCCTCGGCGGTGACCGAGGGGCTGTTGAGGGCGTTGGTGACGGCGCCGGTCAGCAGGTAGTCGCTGATCTGCTCGGCGACCTGCAGGGCGACGTTCTCCTGGGCCTCGTTGGTCGAGGCGCCAAGGTGCGGCGTGGCGACCAGGTTGGGCGCGCCGAACAGCACGTTCTCCTTGGCCGGCTCCTGGCTGAACACGTCGAAGCCCGCCCCGCCGATGTGGCCGCTCTCCAGGCCCGCGCGCAGGGCTGCCTCGTCCACCAGGCCGCCGCGGGCGCAGTTGATGATCAGCACGCCCTTCTTGGTCTTGGCCAGGTTCTCTGCCGACAGGATGTTGCGGGTCTTGTCGGTGAGCGGTGTGTGCAGGGTGATGATGTCGGCGCGGGCCAGCAGCTCGTCGAGCTCGACCTTCTCGACGCCCATCTCCACGGCGCGTTCGGGCGACAGGAAGGGGTCGTAGGCGACGACCTTCATCTTCAGGCCCAGCGCGCGGTCGGCGACGATGCCGCCAATGTTGCCGGCGCCGATCAGGCCCAGGGTCTTGGCGTAGAGCTCCACGCCCATGAAGCGGTTCTTCTCCCACTTGCCGGCCTGGGTGGAAGCGTCGGCGGCGGGGAGCTGGCGCGCCACGGCGAACATCAGCGCGATGGCGTGCTCGGCGGTGGTGATCGAGTTGCCGAACGGGGTGTTCATCACGACGACGCCGGCGGCGGTGGCCGCGGGGATGTCGATGTTGTCCACGCCGATGCCGGCGCGGCCGATGACCTTCAGCTTCTTGGCGGCGGCGATGACGTCCTTGTTCGGCTTGGTGTCCGAACGGACGACGAGGCCGTCGTAGTCGCCGATGATGGCGATCAGCTCGTCCTTGCTGAGGCCGGTCTTGATGTCGGTGTCGACGCCGCGCTGCTTGAAGATGTCGACGGCGGCGGGGCTGAGGCTGTCAGCGATGAGTACGCGGGGCATGGTGAATCTCCTCGGGGAGAGCCCTCCCGGCGTGGCCGGGAGGGATGATGTCGGGCTGTGGGCTTGCGGCCGCTCAGGCGGCGGCGAGGTCGGCGACGACGGAGGCGAACGCCCAGTCGAGCCACGGCGTCAGGGCGTCGATGTCGGACGTCTCGACCGTGGCGCCGCACCAGATCCGCAGGCCGGGCGGGGCGTCGCGGTAGCCGCCGACGTCCAGGGCCGCGCCTTCCTTCTCCAGCACCGAGGCCAGCTTCTTGGCGAAGTCGGCCTGGGCGTCGGGCGAGAGGGCGGCGACGCGCGGGTCGACGACCTTCAGGCACACCGAGGTGTTGGACCGGCAGGCCGGATCCTCGGCCAGGAAGGCCACCCAGTCGGTCTTGGCGACCCAGGCGTCCAGCACGGCCAGGTTGGCGTCGGCCCGGCGCTTCATCTCGGCGAAGCCGCCGATGGAGGCGGCCCACTTCAGGGCGTCGACCGCGTCCTCGACGGCCAGCATCGAGGGCGTGTTGATCGTGGCGCCTTCGAAGAGGTCCAAGGTGACCTTGCCGCCCTTGGTCATGCGGAAGAGCTTCGGCATCGGCCAGGCCGGCGTGTAGCTCTCGAGGCGGGCCACCGCGCGGGGCGACAGGATCAGGACCCCGTGCGCGGCCTCGCCGCCCAGGGCCTTCTGCCAGGAGAAGGTGACCACATCGAGCTTGGCCCAGTCGAGATCCTGGGCGAAGGCGGCCGAGGTGGCGTCGCAGATCGTGATGCCTTCACGGTCGGCGGCGATGAAGTCGGCGTTCGGGACGCGGACGCCCGAGGTGGTGCCGTTCCAGGTGAAGACCAGGTCGGCGTCTTTGCGGACCTTCGACAGGTCGGGAAGCTTGCCGTAGGGCGCGTCCAGCACCTCGGCCTCGATCTTAAGTTGCTTGGTGACGTCGGTCACCCAGTCCTTGCCGAAGCTTTCGAAGGCCAGCAGTTGCACGGGCTTCGGGCCCAGCATCGACCACAGGGCCATCTCGACGGCGCCGGTGTCGGAGCCGGGCACGATGCCGACGAGGTAGTCGTCGGGAACGCCCAGCACCTCGCGGGTGCGGTCGATGGCTTCCTTCAGGCGCGCCTTGCCGATCTTCGACCGGTGCGAACGGCCGAGGACGGCGTTGCTGAGATTTTCGGGATTCCATCCGGGGCGCTTGGCGCACGGGCCGGAAGAGAACTCGGGACGAGCCGGGCGGAGCGCCGGCTTCGGCGGGGTAGTCATAGCGATGTCTCCCATCCTTGCAGATGGGCAGCGCCCCGTTGGGGGGGCGTGGCCCGCCGGCCAGAAGCCCGCATTCGAGCGGCAGCGCAAGCGAAACTTTTCTGTCGTGGGAGCCGGGAGGCCTGCATCAGGGGCAGGAAATGCCCTGGCTGCGACGATCTGCGCCAGCGGGCGGCTAGGCCGCCGCTCCCGACCCGCGCCGCCGCCAAGCCAGGGTTGTGGCGGCGATCAGGCAGAGCACGATGGCGGTGTTGTCGGCGTTGTTGATGACCGCGTGGAGGTAGTCGGACTGATCGCGGCCGGTCGACAGATAGTAGGCGTGCAGGGCGAACTGGCCGGCGTAGAGGAACATGATCGCCCCCATCCAGGTCGCGCCCCAGCGCATCACGATCCAGAGCAGGAGCAGGCCGGTCAGGGCGTCCATTCCCAGCCGCAGGAGATCGGGGAACGGGTCGAGGAACAGGTCGGTCAGCAGGCCCACGGCCACGTTCAGGCCGACCACGGCGCCGGTGGCGCGCTCAGGCGACCCGCCCTTCCAGAGGGCGAAGGCGACGGCCGCGATGGCGAGTGCGATCTGGGAAAGGACGATGGGCGACGTGGGCATGAGGCCCGGTGGGCCTTAGACGGGCGGAACCGGGGCGTCCATGCGCGCAGATGGCGCAGCTTGCGCCTTTAGCCCTCGGGCGGCGACCGTGCGTCGGCGCCAGGCGACCACCGTGCCGATCACCAGGCACCAGATGATGCCGGTGAAGTTGATGTTGTTGATCAGGGCGTTCAGGTAATCGCCCGTCTTGCGCATCGTGACCAGGTAGTACGAGTGCATGGCGAACTGGGCTGCGTAGAAGAGCATGACGCCGCCCATCCACATTGCGCCATAGCGCACGGTCACGCCCAGCAGCACCAGGGCTGTCAGACCGTCGTTGACGAGGCGGATCATTCCGTCGGCGCCCGGGGCGACGACCCGGCCCAGTTGTCCGATGGCAATGTTGGCCAGGACGACCAGCGCCGCCGAACGCTCCGCACGACCGCCCTTCCACAGCGCGAAGATCGCGCAGAGGACGGAGAATACGTCGATGAGGAGTCCGATCGGCATGATTAAGCGCCCCTAATCAGGATTAGAGGCGCCTAACCAGTTAATCTATTGCAATGATCCGTCGGGCAACCAACGGAAGAGCCGTTTAGATGGCTTCGCGCATCGTGGTTTGTTCGCGCGACACGCCTTCCGCCGGCTTGTCCATGCCGTTCATCTTGGTGCGGATGCCGAGACGAAGCTTGGCTTCGTTCAGCTCGCCGTGGACGGCGACCATGGCGGTCCGAGCTTCGCTCAGAGCCTTCATGGCTTCCATCATCTTCACTTGCACGTCGTCAGCGAACACCAGCGAGGTATTCACGTCCTTACGAGCCTTGAGCATTTCGCTCATCAGTTCGGCCGCTTCGACCAGAGCGCCGTCAACGGCGGCTTCAGTCTGGAACAGCTTCTCGGCCACGCGCTTGGCCACGAAAACCTTGTCCATGTGGATACACCCCTAAAGTTACCCGACACGCGTTAAGGTAAATGAAGGATTACCAGCTACGCAATGGACTCATCGGTTGTTAACCATGTTTTCTTCTGCGGCTAGTTGTAGCGTGGCGCCAAAGGCACAGTTTTAGCGAAGCGCCCTCCACCTCAGATTGCTACGGAAGCGAAGCGTTAGGACTATCGGTCTATCCCTCGCGACATGAACCTGCGGGGGGATACGTCCGAGCACGGCGTGGAGAGCGTTGCGCCCACGGCGACGTTCCATGCCCGCGTGGCCGGAGTGGGGCTGATCACGACCGTCGTGGTCCTGGTCGCCGCGTGCCTGACCTTCATGCTGCAGCAGTGGGCCGTCGCGCGCACCCAATCGCACCAGTTCCACGACGGCCTCGCCGAGATCGGCGCCCAGATGGCGGCTCCCTCGCTGGCCGCCAACGACCGCGTCCACCTGCGCCAGGCCATCGGCGCCGTGCAGGCCAGCAAGGACGTGGTCGCCGGCCGCGTGACCGACGCCGCCGGCCGCGACCTGGCCAGCTTCGGCGCGCCGCAGCCGGAAAAGACCGCGACCGAAACCATCGCGAAGCCGATCCTGGTGGACGGGCGAACCGTCGGCCAGTTCTCCATGACCGTCCGCCAGCCGTCGCTGGCGCCGCTGCTGCCGCAGTTCATCGCCCTGACGTTCGTGCTGCTGTTCGGCGGCGTCGGCGTGGCGCTGTTCCTGGCGCGCAGCCTGGCGCACCGGGTGATCAAGCCCGTTCAGACGCTGTCGCAGGCGATGCACGACGTGGCCGCCAGCGGCAACTTCACGCCGGTGCAGGTGGATGCGTCCGACGAGCTGTTCCAGAGCCTGACCGAGAGCTTCAACCACCTGCTGGGCAAGCTGGCCGAGCGCGAGGACGACCTGAAGCGCGCCATGCGCGAGCTGGAGGCGGCCCGCGACGAGGCCAACGCGGCCAACGTCCTGAAGACCCAGTTCCTCGCGAACATGAGCCACGAGATCCGCACGCCGCTGAACGGCGTGCTGGCGATGGCCGAGGTGATGGCGCTGGGCCAACTGGACCAGGTCCAGCGCGACCGCCTCGACGTAATCCGCCGCTCGGGCGGCCTGCTGCTCGCCGTGCTGAACGACGTCCTCGACCTGTCGAAGATCGAGGCCGGCAAGCTGACCCTGTTCGAAGAGGACTTCGACGCCGAGGTGGCGATCGAGCAGGTTCGCGAGAATTTCGAGATCATGGCCAAGGCCAAGGGGCTCGGGTTCGCGGTCTCCATCGCCGACGAGGCCCGCGGCTGGTGGCGCGGGGACGCCGACCGGCTGCGGCAGATCGTGGGCAACCTGCTGTCGAACGCGGTCAAGTTCACGCCCCAGGGCGCGGTCTCGGCCCATGTGGACGTGGGCGCCGCCGGTGGCCTGCGCATCGTCGTCACCGACACGGGCGTCGGCATCCCGCCCGAGAAGCTGCCCAGCCTGTTCGAGAAGTTCACCCAGGCCGACAATTCGGCCACCCGCCGGTTCGGCGGCACGGGCCTGGGCCTCGCCATCTGCCGCGAGCTGACCCAGATGATGGGCGGCTCGATCAACGTCGAGAGCCGCGAGGGCCACGGCTCGACCTTCACCGTCGAACTGCCCCTGGGCCGCGGCCGCCCGACGTCACTGCAGTCGGCCGAGCCGGCGCAGGCCTCGGGCGAGGGCGACCTGCGCCTGCTGGCCGCCGAGGACAACCCGACAAACCAGCAGGTGCTGGCCGCCGTGCTGGGCTCGCTGGGCATCGAGGTCCATATCGTCCCGGACGGCAAGGAGGCGGTCGAGGCCTGGCGGACGGGCAGCTACGACCTGATCCTGATGGACATCCAGATGCCCGTGATGGACGGCATCACCGCCGCGAAGACGATCCGCGACGCGGAGAAGGCCGCAAGCCGCCGCCGGACCCCCATCGTGGCGCTGACCGCCAACGCCCTGACCCACCAGGTCGAGGAATACCTGGCCGTCGGCATGGACGCCCACGTCGCCAAGCCGATCGAGATCGCCAAGCTGTACGACGCCATTTCGGCCGTGCTGAACGCGGCCGCCACCGGCGGCGTGGCCAACGTGCAGGCCGGCGCCGCGGCCTGATCGCCGCCTGAACCTTCTGCAATGTAGGTGAACCTCGCCCAACCGTGGGCCTCAGACCGCCGTCAGGCGCGGCGTGGTCTCTTGTCGTCACTGAAGGCCGATCCCCGGCCGACACGGACCCAAGGAGACCAGACATGAAGACCCTGATCGCCGCTCTGGCCGCCGTCACGACCGTGACGGCCGTCGCGGCCCCGGCCATCGCCTCGGCCCAGCCCTACGACCGCAATCCCCATCGCGGCGAGTACAATCTGAACCAGCGTCAGGACGAGCTGAACCGCCGCATCGACTGGGGCGTGCGCAGCGGGGCCCTGACCCGCCGCGAAGCCGCCGAGCTGCGGGACGACGCCCGCGACATCGCCCGCATCGAGGCCCGCTACCGCGTGAACGGCCTGAACGGCTGGGAGCGCGCCGACCTCGACCGCCGCTTCGACCGGCTCGACACGCGGATCGCCCGCCAGACGCACGACCGCGACTATGGCTACGGCTACGGCCATCGCCGCTAGGGCTGTGACCTGACATCCCGCCGGGCGCACACCCCCGGCGGAGAGGGAGGCGCCCTCGGAGCCCGTGCTCCGGGGGCGTCTTCTCATGCGGCCGCGGGCGGGGTTTCCTCGCGCGGCCGGGAAAGCCGGGCCAGCAGCAGGACCAGCAGGATCGGCGGGATCGCGGTGAGCCCGGTGCCGATCCAGGCCGTGGCGTAGGCGCCCATCAGCCCCTGGGTCTGCGCAAGGCCGTCCACGACCGCTCCCGAGAAGCCCTTCAGGAACTTTCCGAGGAAGGCGTAGGTGGACGACAGCAGGGCGTACTGGGTGGCCGTGTAGCCGAGGCCCGTCAGGCTGGACATGTAGGCGACGAGGGCGACGCCCGCGAAGGCCTGGGCGAAGTTGTCGAGGGCCATCACCGCGGTGAACAGGCCGACGTCCTGCGACAGGGTCAGCAGCGCGAAAGCGGCGGTGCCCAACCCCTGGAGCACAGAGCCGACGATCAAGGTGCGGAAGAGGCCGAACCGCACGGCGCAGAGTCCGGAGACGGCGATGCCGATGAAGGCGCCGGGCAGGCCGGTGGCGGCGCGGACCACGGCCACCGTGTCCTTCGTCAGGCCGAGGTCGTGGTAGTAGGGGTTGTACATTGGCCCCATCAGGAAGTCGGGCAGGCGGTAGGCGGCGATGGCCGCCAGCATCAGCAGGCCCAGACCCTTGTGGGTGGCGAAGAAGTCGACGAACGGCCCGACGATGGCGTCGAAGAAGCCGCGGGGCGTCCACAGCGGCGCCTTGTCGTGCATCACCGCCTCGGCGCGGGCGGGCTCGAAGCCGAGCAGGGTCGCCGCCACCCCGATCCCCATCAGCACCGCCATGGCGACGTAGGACGCCGGCCAGCCGAAATGCGCCGCCCCGGCGATGATGGCCGCGTCGGCGATGAGGATGGCGATCCGGTAGCCGAGCTGGGCGGCCGACGACAGCAGGCCCATCTCGTCGGAATCGGAGGCGGCCTCGATTCGCCAGGCGTCGATCACGATGTCCTGGGTGGCCGAGGCGAAGGCCACCATGACGGCGAAGGCGCCGATGGCGGTAAGCCCCCCGGACGGCCCTACCGCGGCCATACCGACGAGGCCGGCGGCGACGATGATCTGGGACAGCAGCATCCAGCCGCGGCGACGGCCCAGGCGGGCCAGGAGGGGCACGTCCACGCGGTCGACGATGGGCGCCCAGAACGGCTTCAGCACATAGGCCATGCCGACCCAGGAGATGAAGCCGATGACCTTCAGGCTCGTGCCCTCGTCGCGCAGCCAGTAGCCGAGCGTGTTCTGGGTGAGCAGGAAGGGCAGGCCGGAGGCGAAGCCGAGCCCGAGCGTCACCGCGACCTTGGGCTGGCGGATCGAGCGGACCACCTCCATCGCCGTGCGCTTGCGGCGCGGTTCGGTGGTGGTCGCTGAGGTCATGGGCGTCCGCTTCGGCCGGACGCCCCCGCGGCGTCGTCGGTCAGCCGACCTTGGCGCGCGCCGCGGGCTTCGTAAAGTTGGGCCGGGCCCAGCGGGTGAGGGCAGCGCGCAGGGCGTCGGGCGACAGCGGCTTGACCATGAAGTCGTCCATGCCGGCGGCCAGGCAGGCGTGGCGGTCGTCCTCGAACGCGTTGGCGGTGAGGGCGACGATGGGGGTCTTCACGCCCTCGGCGCGCAGCTTGCGGGCGGTCTCCTCGCCCGACATGCCGGGCATGCGCATGTCCATCAGGATCAGGTCGAACTTGCCGACCTCGACGGCGGCCACCGCGTCGGCGCCGCTGGTGGCGTGCTCCACCTCGCAGCCCTCGCGCGTCAGCAGGGCGCGGGCCAGGAGGGCGTTGATGGGATTGTCCTCGACCAGCAGGATCCGGGCGCCGGGCGCGGCGGCGGCGGCGCCGCGCTCGTCCACCTGGGCCGGCTGGCTGGGGTCGGCCGCGGC
>NZ_JANINU010000059.1 GCF_024508875.1 Phenylobacterium sp. | reverse complement strand
ATCAACCTCGTCGGCACGTTCCGCTGCATCGCCAAGTCAGCGAAGGGCATGCTGGACCTGGAGCCGATCGACGGCGAGCGCGGCGCGATCGTCAACACCGCCTCGGTGGCGGCCGAGGACGGCCAGATGGGCCAGGCGGCCTATTCGGCGTCGAAGGGCGGCGTGGTCGGCATGACCCTGCCCATCGCCCGCGACCTGGCCGGCGACGGCATCCGCGTGAACACCATCCTGCCGGGCATCTTCAACACCCCGCTGATGAATGCGGCCCCCCCGCAGGTGAAGGAGGCGCTGGCCGCCTCGGTGCCGTTCCCGAAGCGCCTCGGCAACGCCGAGGACTACGCCTCGCTGGCCCTGCAGATGATCACCAACCCCTACTTCAACGGCGAAGACGTCCGCCTCGACGGCGCCATCCGGATGGCGCCGCGGTAAATTCCTCCCCCGTCGGGGGAGGGGGACCACGAAGTGGTGGAGGGGGTCCGCTCAGAACGCTGGGCAGGACCCCCTCACCCGGCTTTGCCGGGAGCTCCCCCGAGGGGGGAGCAATTGAAGCTCAGTACCGTCTCCGCCGCGTGGGCCGGCTGGAGCCGACCAGGCCGCCCAGAACGCCGCGGATGAGTTCGCGGCCGACCTGGCTGCCGATGGTGCGCAGCATCGACTTGGCGAAGGCCTCGCCCATGCTTTGGCGATTGGAGGCGCGCGCGCGCGGCGCGGGCTGGCCCGAAGCGTCGTCGCCGGCCCAGGGGCCACGCTCGGGCGGCGGCTGGGGCGCTGCCGGCTCGGCCTTCGCGGCGGCCTGCTTCTGCAGCACCTCGTAGGCGCTCTCGCGGTCCAGCGCCTGGTCGTACAGGCCCCGCACCGGGCTGGCGCCCATCAGTTGCTGGCGCTCGGCGGGGGTGATCGGCCCGAGGCGCGAAACCGGCGGACGCACCAGAGTCTTCTGCACCACCGTCGGGGCGCCCTTCTCGTCCAGCACCGAGACCAGCGCCTCGCCGACGCCGAGGGCCTGGATCGTCTCGGCGGTGTCGAAGGCCGGGTTGGGCCGGAAGCTGTCGGCGGCGGCCTTCAGGCCCCGCTGCTCCACCGGCGTGTAGGCCCGCAGCGCATGCTGGACGCGATTGCCGAGCTGGCCCAGCACGGTCTCGGGGATGTCGGCCGGGTTCTGGGTGATGAAGTAGACGCCGACGCCCTTCGAGCGGATCAGGCGCACCACCTGCTCCACCTTTTCCAGCAGCGGCTTCGGCGCATCGCGGAACAGCAAGTGCGCCTCGTCGAAGAAGAACACCAGTCGCGGCTTGTCCGGGTCGCCCACCTCGGGCAGTTCCTCGAACAGCTCGCTCATCAGCCACAGCAGGAAGGTGGCGTAGAGCCGGGGACTAGCGATGAGCTTGTCGGCGGCGAGCAGGCTGACGAAGCCGCGGCCTGACGGGTCTGTGCGCATCAGGTCGGAAAGCTGCAGCGCCGGCTCGCCAAACAGGTTCGTGCCGCCCTGGTCCTCCAGCACCAGCAGCTTGCGCTGGATCGTGGCGATGGTGGCGGGGGAGATGTTGCCGAAGCGGGCCGACAGCTCCTTGGCGTTGTCGGAGGCGTAGCTCAGCGCGGCCTGCAGATCCTTAAGGTCCAGCAGCAGCAGGCTTTCCTCGTCGGCGGCGCGGAAGACGACGGTCAGCACGCCCTCCTGCACGTCGTTCAGCTCCAGCATCCGCGAGATCAGCAGCGGACCCATCTCGGACACGGTCGCGCGGATCGGGTGGCCCGCCTGGCCGAACAGGTCCCAGAACACCACCGGCGCGCCGGCCGGGTTCAGCGTGAGGCCCATCCCCTGGGCGCGGGCCAGCATCTTCTCGTTCGGCGTCCCCGGCTCGGAGATGCCGCAGAGGTCGCCCTTCACGTCGGCGGCGAAGACCGGCACCCCTGCGTCGGAGAAGCCCTGGGCGAGGACCTGCAATGTCACCGTCTTTCCGGTGCCGGTCGCGCCGGCCACCAGGCCGTGGCGGTTCGCGCGGTTGAGGAGCAGTAGCTCCGGATGGTCCGAATATCCGATCAGCACGCCTTCGCCGGCCATCGCTCGCTCCTCACCGTTCGTCTGTCCATGACTAGCACCGGGCTCGCCGCACTCAACGCCCCAATGGTTGCGGGAGGCGGCGTGGACTCGCCGGCGCACCGGTGATTTGGCGACAATCCTTGCCGAAATGCGCTAGAGGCGGGGCAAATCCGCTCCCAATCCGAACGGAACCGGGGTAGAGCACGCCCGATTTGACGGCGTCGCCGACGCCGCCGACATTGCCGTCGAGCCTTTCCTCCGAAAGCCCGCATGCCCGCCCCCGCCGCCGATCCGGTCTCGCGCAACGCCCTGGTGATCCTGGCGACGATCGCGGGCGGGGTGGTGCTCTACGTCCTGTCCGACATCCTGACGCCGCTGGCGCTGGCCATGTTCCTGGCCCTGATGATCGACGGGTTCGCGCGGGTGCTGGAGGCGCGCCTGTCCGGCGTGTCGAACCGCGCGGCCACCCCGCTCGCGGTCGTACTGTCGATCGTGATCTTCGGCGGCGCCACGTTCTTCATCGCCGACAACGCCACCAATTTCGCGAGCCAGCTCGTCGGCTACACGCCCAAGATCAACGGCATCATCGCCCGTCTGGCTGGCCTGGTCGGGATGGAGGCGCCGCCGTCCCTGACCCAGCTCGTCCATCAGCTCAATCCGGCCAGCTACCTGGGCCAGTTGGCGCGCGGGCTGCAGAGCTTCGCCTCCACCGCGGCGTTCGTGCTGGTCTACCTGGGCTTCATCCTGGCCTCGCGGCGCGGCTGGGAGCGCAAGGTCGTCAACCTGTTCCCCAATCGGCCCGAGCGCCAGGAGGCGGTCGACGCCTTCCTGCGCATACGGAACGGCGTCGAGCAGTATCTCTGGGTCCAGACCGTCACCGGGCTGATGATCGCCGTCGCCTCTTGGATCGCAATGATGGCCGTGGGCCTCGACAACGCCCTCTTCTGGGCGATCCTGATCTTCATCGCCTCGTACATCCCGGTCGTGGGCGGGATCATTGGGGTGGCGCTGCCGCCGCTCTTCGCCCTCGTCCAGTTCGACACCCTCTGGCAGGCGGCGGTGCTGTTCGGTGTGCTGCAGGTGATCGGGATGTTCGTCGGCAACGTGGTCCAGCCGCGGATGCAGGGCCGCAGCCTGAACATGGACCCGATCGTCCTCCTGCTGGCCCTGGCGTTCTGGAGCGTCGTGTGGGGCCTCCCGGGGGCGTTCCTGTCGACGCCGCTGACCACCGTCATGATGGTGATCCTGGCCCAGTTTCCCGGAACCCATTGGATCGCGGTGCTGTTGTCCGCCGACGGCGAGCCCGGACCGTTGAGGCGCCATCCCGTCGAGCCGCCCTCCGCAAAGGGGCCTGCGAAGCCTTCCCCCAAACCGGCCGCCAAACGCCGTTCACGAACTTGAGAGCTGGGACTTACGCTGTGACTGCCGCCTTCCTATCTGATGTTGGTCGGACGACACATTCGTTCGGCGGGTGCGTCCGTTTCCCAACCCCACGGGCGCAGCGAGCACCCAGCATTCCGTCGCTCCCCCACGACGGAAGCACGCGGCGCCGGACACTCTCCTCCGGCGCCGTTCTCGCGTCCGGTGCGGAGTCGCGGTCATGAGCCGCGCCCCCCGCGCCGGATCTGGGCTCGCCAGGGCTCTCCAGACCGAACTCAAGGACGACGACGCCACCGCCGGCGTGAAGGCTTTCGCCAAGCAGGCCGCCGAAGACGCGCAGCCCGACGAGCTGCCCGAGCTGAGCGGCGCAGACCTCGCCCGCAACCTCGCCGATTTCTGGCGCTTCGCCGAGCGCCGCCGCGGGCGCGCGCCGCAGGTCCGCCTTGTGCCGGCCCAGGGCGCCGACCTCGACCGCCTGGAGATCGTGCAGGACGACGCGCCGTTCCTCGTCGACAGCATCATGGGCGAGATCGCCGACCAGGGCCTGTCGGTCCGGGCCATGTTCCACCCGATCGTCGAAGTTCAGCGCGACCGCACAGGCGTGCGCGGGAACACCGGCGCTGCGCGCCGGGAGTCCATGATCCAGGTGTTCCTCGAGAACATCGGGCCCGATCGCGAACGCGCGCTGGCCGAGGGTGTGAAGGCCACGCTCACCGACGTGCGCGCGGCGGTCGAGGACTTCCCGGCCATGCTCGACCTGATGGCCCGCTCGGTCACCGAGCTGGAAGCCTCGGGCAAGGCGCGGCCCGACGAGGTGGAGTTCCTCAACTGGCTGCACGCCCAGCACTTCGTGTTCCTGGGCGCCCGCGTCTACGAATACCCGCGGCTGAAGAACGGCGACTACGCCGCCGAGGAGCCGGTGTACCAGGCCAAGGACGGCCTGGGCGTCCTGCGCGACCCCGAGCGCACCGTCCTGCGGCGGGCCAACGAGCCGGCGGTGCTGATGAGCGCGGTGAAGGACCGTATCGTCCGCGACCCGGCCGTCACCATCGCCAAGTCGAACGTGAAGAGCCGCGTCCACCGTCGCGGCTACATGGATTACGTCGGCATCAAGCGCTACGGCGAGGACGGCCGTCCGAGCGGCGAGGTTCGCTTCGTCGGTCTGTTCACGGCCGAGGCCTACGACCAGCCGGCCAACACGGTCCCGCTGGTCCGCGAGAAGGTCGCCCGCGTCATCAAGCGCGCCGGCGCCGTGCCCGGGAGCTACAACGAAAAGCGCCTCCGCAACATCGTCGAGAACCACCCGCGCGACGAGCTGTTCCAGGTCAGCGAGGACGAGCTGCTGTCGATGGCGGTGGGCATCCTGCACCTGGCGGACCGGCCGCGGGTGAAGCTGTTCGAGCGCCGCGACCCCTTCGACCGCTTCGCCTCGGTGCTGCTGTTCGTGCCGCGCGACCGCTACGATTCCGACCTGCGCAAGCGCGCGGGCGAACTTCTGACGGCGGCCTACGGCGGCCGGCTCTCGGCCTACTATCCCAGCTTCAACGACACCCCCCTGGCGCGGGTGCATTTCATCATCGGCTTCACGCCCGGCCGGCACCTGACGCCCGACCTGCGCAAGGTCGAGGCCGAGATCGCCGAGGCGGCCCGCACGTGGGAAGACCGGTTCGACGCCGGCGTGCGCGCCAGCGGCCGCGACCCCGACGCCGTGGCCGCCACGGTGGCGCGCTATCGCGACGCCTTCCCCGCCGGCTACCGCGACCGCTTCGACGCGGCCGAGGCGCTGGCCGACGTGGCCGAGATCGAGGGCTTCGGCGAAGGCCAGGCGGTCGCCGCCCGCGCCTACCGCACCGCCGCCGACGGGCCCCTCTCGTTCCGCTTCAAGCTGTACCGCAAGGGCGAACCGGCGCCTCTGGCCGACGTGCTGCCGATCCTCGAGAACATGGGCCTGAAGGCCATGGCCGAGGCGGGCTTCAAGGTCTCGCCCGAGGGCCAGCCGCCGGTCTGGGTCCACGACTTCGAGATCGAGGACCCGCGCGGCGAAGGGCTGGTCTTCGCCGAGATCAAGGAGGCGTTCGAGGACGCCGTGGTCGCGGTCTGGACGGGCCGCACCGAGAACGACGGCTTCAACCGGCTCGTCATGGAGCTGTCGCTGCCGTGGCGCGACGCCGCGCTCGTCCGGGCGCTCGGCCGCTACCGCCAGCAGTCGGGCCTGGACCCGTCGCAGCGGGTGCAGGAACAGGCGCTGTCGAACCATCCGGCCGTCACCCGGCTGATCCTCGACCTCTTCCGCATCAAGTTCGACCCCGCCATCGCCGCCGACCTCGACGCCCGCCAGGCCCAGGCCGAGGCCGTCATGGGCGAGATCGTGGAGGCCCTGCAGCTCGTCGAGAGCCTGGACGACGACCGCGTCCTGCGCCGCCTCGCCCTGCTGGTCGGCGCGATCCAGCGCACCAACTTCTACCAGCGCGGCGCCGACGGCACGGTGAAACCCTACATCTCGTTCAAGGTCGCCTCGGGCCAGCTCGCCGACCTGCCGGCGCCCAAGCCGTTCCGCGAGATCTTCGTCTGGTCGACCCGGGTCGAGGGCGTTCACCTGCGCTTCGGCCCCGTCGCGCGCGGCGGGCTGCGCTGGTCGGACCGGCGCGACGACTTCCGCACCGAGGTGCTGGGCCTCGTGAAGGCCCAGCAGGTCAAGAACGCGGTGATCGTGCCCGTCGGCTCAAAGGGCGGCTTCTATCCGAAACAGCTCCCCAAGGGTTCGCCCGACGCCGTGCGCGCCGAGGCGATCGGGGCCTACAAGACCTTCCTGTCCGGCCTTCTCGACATCACCGATAACCTGGACGCCGCCGGCAAGGTGGTGCGGCCCAAGGACGTCGTGGCCCACGACGGGGACGATCCCTACCTGGTCGTGGCCGCCGACAAGGGCACGGCCACCTTCTCCGACATCGCCAACGGCGTGGCCGAGGACTACGGCTTCTGGCTGGGCGACGCCTTCGCCTCGGGCGGATCGGTCGGCTACGACCACAAGGCCATGGGCATCACCGCCCGGGGCGCCTGGGAAGCGGTGAAGCGCCACTTCCGGGAGATGGGCAAGGATATCCAGTCCGAGCCCTTCACCGTCGTCGGCTGCGGGGACATGTCGGGCGACGTGTTCGGCAACGGCATGCTGCTGTCGAAGCAGATCCGGCTGCAGGCCGCCTTCGACCACCGCGACATCTTCCTCGACCCCGATCCGGACCCGGCGAAGAGCTATGCCGAGCGCGAGCGCATGTTCGCCCTGCCGCGCTCGTCCTGGCAGGACTACGACAAGAAGAAGATCAGCAAGGGCGGGGGGGTGTTTTCCCGTTCGCTGAAGTCCATCCCCCTCTCGGCCGAGATCCGCCGGTTCCTGGGCACGGAAGCCGACGCGCTGTCGCCGGCCGAGGTAATCAACCTGATCCTCAAGGCGCCGGCCGAGCTGCTCTACCTCGGCGGCATCGGGACCTATGTGAAGGCCCGCCACGAGACCAACCTGGAGGTCGGCGACAAGGCCAACGACGCCGTGCGCGTCAACGGCTCGGACCTGCGCGTGAAGGTGGTTGGGGAAGGCGCGAACCTCGGCCTCACCCAGGCCGGCCGCATCGAGTTCGCCGCGCTGGGCGGCCGGGTCGAGACCGACGCCATCGACAACTCGGCGGGCGTCGACAGCTCGGACCACGAGGTGAACATCAAGATCACCACCGGCATCCTGGAGCGGCAGGGTAAGCTCAGCCGAGCCCAGCGCAACAAGCTGCTGCCGACCATGACGGACGATGTGGCCCGCCACGTCCTGGTCCATAACTACGACCAGACCCTCGCGCTCTCGCTGCTGGAGATGGACAGCGCCGGCGAGCTGGAGCCGCACGCGCGGTTCATGGCCGACCTCGAGCACGCCGGCCGCCTGGACCGCGTGGTCGAGGGCCTCCCCGACGCGGTGGAGATCGCCGAGCGGCTGAAGGCCGGCCGCGGCCTGCTGCGGCCCGAACTGGCCGTGCTGCTGGCCTACGGCAAGCTGGAGCTGAAGCGCGAGATCGTCGCCACCCGCGCGCCCGACGACCCGTTCTTCGAGACGCGGCTGGAGGCCTACTTTCCCAAGCCGCTGCGCAAGTACAAGGCGGCCATCCAGAGCCACCGCCTGCGCCGCGAGATCATTGCGACCGTCGTCGCGAACGACATGATCAACCGCTGCGGGCCCAGCTTCCCGACGCGGACCATGACCTCGGCCGGCTGCGACGTCGTCGCCCTCACCGCCGGCTACGAGGCGGCGAAGCAGGCGCTGGACTTCGAAACCCTCTGGTCGGCCGTCGAGGCGCAGGACCTCAAGATCCCGGCTTCGGGCCAGATGGCGCTGTTCCGCCGGCTGGTGGCGGGCCTGCGCGGCGCCACGTTCTGGCTGGCCCGGCGGGCAGGGCGCGAGGGGATGGGCGTCGCCGAGCTCACCGCCCGCTATGCGCCCGGCTTCAAGAGCCTGCACGGCCTGCTGCCGGAGATCCTGTCGAAGGCCGAGCGCGCGGCGGTGGACGCCCAGATCGACCGCCTGACCCAGGCCGGCGCCCCGGCCGCCATGGCCCAGGCGGCCGCGGTGCTCGGCCCGCTGACCAACGCCGCCGACCTCGTGGACCTCGCCGAGGCGTCGAGCTGGCCCTTGCCCAGTGTGGCGCGGCTCTACTACGCGACAGGTGCGGCCTTCGCCTTCGACCGCCTGCGGGCGGCGGCGGGCGAGTTCCGGGCCGGCGACATCTTCGAGCGGACGGCCCTGCGCCGGCTGATCGAGGACCTGCTGGCCGAACAGGCCCAGCTCACCCGCGCGATCATGGCCTTCGCCGGCGCCGCCCAGGCGGGCGACGACGACGCCTCGGCCCGGCAGGCGGTGTCCGCCTGGGTCGCCCTGCGGCCCGAGCAGGCGCGGGCGGCCACGCGCACGGTGGACGAGATCGAGGCCGGCGGCGGCGCCTGGACCTTCGCCAAGCTCACCATCGCCAACGCGGCCCTGCGCGAGCTGGCGGCGGAGGCGGGGAGCGCGCGCAAGCGGCGGGGGTAGGAGGAAGCCCGGGTTCCGCCTCCGCCGCGCGATCGAGGCCAGGGCTTTGGGGTTGCCGGCGTCGTTGAGAGGGGACCGGTCGGGGAGTGTCCGGGCCATCGGCGGCGGAGGCAGGTTCCCGGCCCGTGGGAAATGGCGGGCGGAGAATGGCTTCGTCCCCGCGACCCTCGGCGATGCGCCTGCCAGATCGCGAGCGCGATGCGACGAAGGCCGCCGTTTCGTCGATGGCTAGATGATCCGCCCGCGCTGGGCGCGCGCCACGGCGTCGGTGCGGTTCACGGCGCCCAGCCAGCTTGTCACCCGCGCGACGTGAATCTTCACCGTGGCCGGAGAGATCGCGAGGCGGCGCGCGATCTCCTTGTTGGTCAGGCCCTGGGCCAGCAGTTCCAGCACCTCCTGCTGACGCGGTGGCAGCGGGGGCGCCTCCAGCGCCTGCAGCGCGGGCGCGGCGGCGCGGATGGCCTCGATCAGCGCCTGCGGGTCGGCGTTCTTGGAGAACACCGCATCGACGCCGCAGCCGCGCACCGCCGCCAGCAGCGCCGGATCCGTAAGGCCCGTCAGCACCAGCAGCAACGCCTTGGGCGCCCGGGCCCGCAGGCCGGCGAGGCCCTCCAGCGGCTCGGCGCCCGGCATGCCGAGGTCGACCAGGCAGAGGTCGGGCCGCGTCTCGGCCAGCGCCCACGCGGCCGGATAGTCGCCGGCCTCGGCGAGATCCAGCCCCGGCCAACGGTCGCGCATGGCGGCGGCCAAGGCCTCCCGCATCAGCGGATGGTCGTCGCAGATCAGGCCGCGCATCTGACCTCGTCGGCTCGCTCGGCGCCGTTCGGGCGCAGCCGGATGTAGAACGCGGCGCCCCGGGTCAGCCCCGGCTGCAGGCCGCACGCGCCACCCATCAGTTCCACGAGGCCCTGGGTCGAAGCGAGCCCAAGACCGAAGCCGCCGGTCGCGCCGACACGTTCGCCCTGCGCGAAGGGACTGAAGATCCGCGCCTCGTCGCCCGGCGAGAGCCCCCGACCGTCGTCGGCGACCCAGATCGTGACCCCGCCGCCGCGTCGGCGGGCGCCTAACAGCACGCGCTGGCCGCCCGAGTGGCGGATGGCGTTGGCCACGAGGTTCTCCACCGCCCGCGCGAGCAGGAGCGGGTCGGCGTGGATCGGAATCCGGTGGCCGGCCAGGGCGATCTGCATGCCCGCTTCCGCGGCGGCCGGGCCCTGGGTGAGCATCACCCGGTCGAACAGCTCGCCCGCCGGGAAGTCCGACAGGTCGGGCTGGATCGCCCCGCCCTCCAGCTTCAGATGTTCCAGCATCGAGGCTACCAGCCCGCGGGCGGCCGTGAGCGCGCGTCGCAGCCCGCCCAGCGAGGCGACCTGCTCGCCGGCGCGCCCGCCCGGCTTCACGCGGTCGAGGAACAGCGCCGCCGCCTGCAGCGGCTGCTGCAGGTCGTGCGAGGCGGCGCGGA
>NZ_JANINU010000058.1 GCF_024508875.1 Phenylobacterium sp. | reverse complement strand
CACGGTCATAGCCGGCAGATTGTGGACCTGCCGCCGGGGCATTCAACCGTCGGCGGACATGGCGGGGCGAGACGGGCGAAGGGGCCAGCTCACGACGCCGCTCGCGAACAGGGGCCACCAGATGAGGACCGGCTGAAAGGCCAGGCGCGGGCCGTGATACCACCAGCTGTCCGGCAGCGGTGGGACGTGGACGCCCCAGAAGGCGTGATAGGCGTTCGCCGGCCAGACGCAGAGGGCGTAGAGCGCGAGCATTCGCCCGGCCCAGCGGCGCGTCGGCGGGATCAGCAGGCCAGCCGCGCCGGCGATCTCGCAGACCCCGGTGAGGGCCACGATCGCCTCGGGGAAGGGGATCGCCGGCGGCATGATCCGCAGGAAGCCGCCCGGCGACCGCAGGTGAAGGATGCCGGCCGCCAGATAGAAGGCGGCCAGGACGAGGCTCAGGAGCAGCCGGAGCAGGTCGAGGCGGGTGCGGGGCATCGGTCCATCTGGCAGGCGCGGCGCCGGGGTTCAATGTGCGGCCGGTCTGGGACGCTATGGAGAGGCCGGCGGGCTTTGCGGGCGCGGTGATCCGTGACGCGATATGGCTGCAGGGTATCGAAGGGACTTTGCCTCCTCTCCCCCTGCAGGAGCAAAGAAGGGGCGAAAGCCAACCTTCCCTGCGCCGGCTTCGCGCGCCTACTGGAACAACTGCAGCAGGTAGCTGGGCTGCTGGTTGGCGATGCGCATGGCCATGATGGCGAGCTGCTGGCGGACCTGGAGGGCCTGCCAGCGGGCGCTTTCCTTGGCGAGGTCGGCGTCGACGAGATTGCCGACGCCCGCTTCCAGGGCGTCCTGCTGCTTGTTCACGAACTTGAGGTGGCTCTCGAGGGCCTTGGAGCCCGTGCCGAGGCGGGAGATGGCGTTGTTGACGTTGGTGGTCACCGACGTGATGTCCGAGACCGTGGTCGGGGAGAAGCTGCCCAGCAGGTCGGGCGGCAGGGCCGACATCAGCGAGCCGCCGGTGGACAGGTCGATATGGGCGACGTCGATGGTGGAGGTCGCGTTGGTGTTGGCCAGGGCGCGCACCTGGTCCGTCGAGCCGCCGCCGGCCAGCAGGTTCAGGCCCCCGAAGCCGGCGTTCTGGACCGCGATGTCGATCTGCTTGCGCAGGGCGAGGTAGTTTTCGTTGATCGCCGTGCGGGCGGGGTCGGAGGCCGGGTAGTCGGCGGCGGAGACCGCCAGCTCCTTCATCTGGTTGAGCAGGTCGGAGACGTTCTCGGCGGCGTTGAGGGCGGTGTCGACCACCGACATCCCGCGCTGGAGCGAGCCTATGACGGAGTCGAGGCCCTTGATCTCGGCGCGCTGGTTCTGGGCGATGGCCCAGATCGCCGGGTTGTCCTTGACGCTGTTGACCTTCTTGCCGGTGGTGATGCGCATCTGCACTTCAGCCATCTCGGCATTGATCGCGTTGAACGTCGCGATGGCGGCCATCGCGCCGACGTTCGTATTGATGCTGTTGTACGGCATCACGCGACCCAGACACTTTTCGGGACGGCCCGGAGGCCGTGGGACGTTCTGCCCCGCGCAGATCTTCGCGGCACAGCCTTAGGTAAGCGTTACCGCACGGCGTTACGCGTAACCTGTTTTTCCAGCATGGTTAGCGGGCGAGGACGACGGCCAGCGCGGCCGGCGGCAGGTGGAGCGCGGTCCCCGGAGCCAGCGCCAGGTGCTCGGGCGGCAGGTTTCTTCCCGGCCGGCTCTTCGGCCCGTCGTCGATCCAGGAATACTGCGCCGAGGAATAGCGCCAGGCCTCGGCCGGGCCGCGCACGGCGTCGATAGCGAGGTCGTAGCCGGCCCGGGCGTCGCGGTTGACCAGCAGCACGGCAAGGCGGCCGTCCGGGCGGCGGACGGGGAAGGCCTGGACGCCCGGCGCGCCCTCAACGCGGGCCGCGTAGAGCTGGTGCTGGCCGGTCGGCTGGAGCCAGCGGCCGGTGATGAGGCGGGCGGTCTGGTAGGTAGCGGTGGACTGGGCCGCCTGGCCGGCGGCGCCGGCGGTCCAAAGCATCAGGTTCCCGTAGCCGGCGCAGGGCTGGTGCTGGTTGACCGGCTCGTTGGGGCCGTAGCCGAAGAGGTAGGCGCCGTCTCCGCCCGCGGTGAGGAACTGGCCCACGATGTCGGCCATCAGCAGGGCGGCGGGCATCTCGGATTCGGCGCGGCCGGAGAAGGCCGAGAAGCCGTACTCGGCGATATGCCAGGGGATCGTGGTGGGGACGCCCTCGGCCGCGACGCGCGACATGAGGCCGGAGAGGAGGGCGTCGGCGCCGACCAGCTTGCCGTAGATGTCGCCGCAGATGTCGTCGAACGGATAGAACTCGAAGGAGAAGAACTGCAGGTCGGCGAGGCGGCCGCGGCTCTTCAGGTAACGAACGAAACGGCCGTTCCACGAGCGCAGCGGCTCGGGGTCCATCCAGGTGTCGGTGAGGCCGCTCTGCAGGCTGGGGCCGCCCAGAGGGACGCGGGCGTCTATCCGGCGGATGGCGTCGACGCCCTGGAGGTAGAGCGCGCCATAGTCCTCGGCGTCGACGTACTGACCGTCGGGCTCCTCGCCGATTTCGACGCGGGCGATGGGGTAGTGGCGGGCCTTGAGCCAGGCGATCTCGGCCGCGGCGTTCTCGGGCGTGTCGTAGAAGATCCCGACCGGGACCATGACCGGCAGGCCATTGGTCAGGCCGCTGGCGAAGACGCGGTCCAGGCCGGGCTGCTCCAGGTCGAGGTTGCGGTCGATGGCGCGGTGCCAGGGGTCGGTGGACGAGACGTGGGCGAGGCTTTGGCCGTCGTGGCTGGCGGCGTGGCGGACGGCGTCGTGGAAGACGCCGTCGGGGCCCGTGCGACCGAAGCCGACCTCCCGCACCGCGTAGCCGATGCGGTCGCGCCGGTCCGTGGCGTCGGCGGGGGCCGTGCCGGAGCCTTCCTGCATCAGGACGCGGACGAAGGCGGTGGGCGTGGCCGATGGGCCGAGAGCGAGGCGGACGTGACCGCCGCGGCCATCGGTGACCGCGCCGTGGGGGAACGTCGCCCAGCGGCCGGCAGGATCGTACTCGTCGCGGCCGGTCCAGTACTGGACCTCGTAGCGGCGGGCGTAGGGCTCGCCCCAGGCGATGTCGGCCGTGTCGACCACCTGCGGGTCGCCCAGTTCGAGGACGAGCCATTGCGGGCGGGTGGGCGCCTTGACGTAGACCGTATCGAGGTAGGGGTTCGACTTCCAGAAGGTGGCCAGGTCGCCGTCGTCGAGCTTCGACCAGGCGGTGTTGTTGGCGTTGTCGACCGTGTCGCCGCGGCGGGGCAGGTCGTAGCCCCACGAGACCTTGATGGGGGCGCCGGGACGCGCGCTGGAGGTCCAGTAGCCCTGACGGCGGGCCGGGTCGCTCCAGGTTCCCTCGGGGTTCCAGTGCCAGGCGGCGATGCCGAGCTCGGTGCGCAGACGGTAGGTGAGGGGGCGCAGGCCCGCGCCGGTCATGGCGCGGACGTTGTGCGGGGTGAGCAGGGCGTCGGTCCCGCCGCGCCAGGCGCCGTCGATGCCCGCGCCCAGCGCCTGCTCCGGCCGGAAGGTGTTGCGCAGTCCGGCGGGTGACAGGTCGACGACCACGCGGGCCGGCGCGGCTGCGCCTGGGCCGGCGGCGAGGGCCGCCGCGGCCAGCGCGAGGGCGCCGAACGCAGGGCGCATCGGCCTATTGGACCGGCACGACCGGCAGTTCGATCGACGAGGCGGTGTCGCCCGTCAGGTAGATGCGCTGGGTCGCCTTCCTGTAGTCGGACGGCTTGGCGTAGAAGATGTTCGGCACGAAGGTCTGCGGGTTCCGGTCGTAGAGCGGGAACCAGCTCGATTGCACCTGCACCATGATCCGGTGGCCAGGCTTGAACACGTGGTTCGTGGGCGGCAGCTCGTAGCGGTACTTCTGGACCTTGCCGGCCGGGATCGGCGACGGCTTCTCGAAGCTCTCGCGGTAGCGGCCGCGGAAGATCTCCATGGCGACGCCCAGCTCGTAGCCGCCCATCGGCGGGTCGGACGGTACGGCGTCGGGATAGACGTCGATCAGCTTCACGACCCAATCGCTGTCCGTGCCCGACGTCGAGGCGAAGAGGTTCACGACCGGCTCGCCCGAGATCTTCATCGGGGCCTTGAGCGGCTCGGTGACGAAGGTGAGCACGTCGGGGCGGCCGTCCACGTGACGCTGGTCGGACGACAGCCAGTAGCGCCACTGGTCGGCGTCGTCCCAGCGGACCGGGCGGCGGACATAGGGCACCGGCTTGGCGGGATCGGAGACGTATTCCTCATAGGCCGCGCCCGAGGTCGGCTTGTCGAAGGACAGGCCGAGACCCGGCGTCAGGTAGATCGGTTTCATCGCCGCCGCGCAGCCGCTCTCGCAGGCCTGGGGGTATTTCTGCAGCGAATTCCAGGCCATGGCGCCGGAATCGAAGATGAACACCGGCGGGATGTCGGCCTTGGGCGCGTTCGTCTTCAGGTGGCTGTCGAGGAACGGCTTCATCACCCGGGTGCGGAACTCGGTGGCGGTGTCGCCGGGCAGCTTGAGGTTCGGGCCGAGCTGGCGCTGCTCGTAGTTGACGCCCGAGTGCCGCCAGGGGCCGAGCGCCAGGAAGTTCATGTCGTTGTTCGTGTCCTTGGGCTCCACGGCCTTGTAGGTGTGGATGGCGCCGTAGATGTCCTCCTGGTCCCACAGCGCGCCGACCCAGAGGGTGGGCACCTTCAGCGGCTGCTTCGCCAGGATCTTGTCGAGGGCCTGGCCCTGCCACCAGGCGTCGTACGACGGGTGCTCGGCGATCTTGCGCCAGGCGGGGATCTGGTCGAGGCCCGCGGCCTTGGCGTAGTCGCCGGCCGAGCCCGCGCGAAGAAAGTTGTCGTAGTCGTCGAACGACTGGCGCGGGATGTCGTCGCCCTCGCCCTTCACCGTCATCTGGCTGGTGAACCAGTCGAAGTTGGTGGTGCGGAAGGCGCCGTTCTGGAACCAGTCGTCGCCCATCCAGCCGTCGACCATCGGGCTCTGCGGCACGGCGGCCTTCAGCGCCGGGTGCGGGTTGATCAGCGCCATGGCGGCGGTGAAGCCCGGATAGGACGAGCCGATCACGCCGACGCGGCCGTTGGTCTCAGGCGTGTGCTTCACCAGCCAGTCGATGGTGTCGTAGGCGTCGGTGGCGTGGTCGACTTCGCTGGAATTGAGCGGACCGCGCAGGGGGCGATTGAGGACGTACTCGCCCTCCGAGCCGTACTTGCCGCGGACGTCCTGGTACACGCGGATATAGCCGTCCGCGAGGAACGGCTCGTCCATCTGCGAGCCGGTGGCGGCCGCGTGGGGCGAGAGCGCGCGCTGGGCCGACTTCCGCGCGTTGTAGGGCGTGCGCGTCAGCAGGATCGGCGCATCCTTCGCCCCCTTGGGGATGATCATCACCGTGTAGAGCTTCACCCCGTCACGCATGGGGATCATCTCGACGCGCTTTACGTAGTCGTACGACGCCGTCGGCCACTGGAAGTCCTTGGCGATGTCGGGCGTCATGGTGGGCGTCTGGGCCGTCGAGACGGGCGCCGAAACCAGCGAAAGGGCGAGCGCGGCGCAGCCGGCCGCTAGCGAAGCGGGGAGATTCATGCTCCGACCGTAGCAAGACGCGGATCGGTTCGCGACAGCTTGTGGAGGGCATGGGGCGATGCGTGCGGGAATCCTGGCCGGAGCGGTGATGGCCGGCCTTCTGGCGACGACGGCGCCGGCCGCCTTTGCTGCGCCGACGGCTGCGGATACGGCGTTCAAGGCGCTCTACGAGAAGGAATGGGCCTGGCGGCAGGAGGAACTGGCGCGCAGCGATGGCCCCGAGGACGACACCCTGGCCCCGCGCCTGCCGCACGTGGACGCCGCCAGCCAGGAGAAGCGGCTGGCGTACTGGCGGGATGTGCGCAAGCGCCTGGACGGCATCGCGCTGAAGGACCTCTCGCCCGAGCAGCGGGTGAACTATCAGGTCTATCGCGACCAGATCGACGTGCTGATCAACCAGCAGCGGTTCCACGAGTACGAGAAGCCGTTCAACTCGGACTCCTCGTTCTGGTCGAACTTTAACTACAAGGCCCGCCGCACCTTCATCGGCGCCAAGGACTACGAGAACTACATCTCGCAGCTGCGTGACATCCCGCGCTATTTCGGCGAGCAGCAGGTCAACATGCGGGCGGGGCTGAAGCGGGGCTTCACGCCGCCGAAGGCGACGCTGGTGGGCCGCGAGGTCTCGGTCTCGGCCACCGTGGACGCCAAGTCTGCGGAGGACACCTTGTTCTGGGAGCCCTTCAAGAAGATGCCGGCGTCGATTCCGGCGGAGCAACAGGCCGCGCTCAAGGCCGAGGCGAAGCGGACGATCGAGGGCGAGGTGAAGCCCGCCTACGCCACGCTGCTGACGTTCCTGCGCGAGGAGTACATCCCGGGCGCGACCGACACCCTGGCGGCCGAGGCGCTGCCGGACGGCAAGGCCTACTACCAGGCGCAGATCAAGGAGTTCGCCACCGTCGACCTGACGCCGGAGCAGATCCACCAACTGGGCCTCTCCGAGGTGGCGAAGATCCGGGCGCAGATGGAGGAGGTGCGCAAGGAGACGGGCTTTGCGGGCGACCTGCCGGCGTTCTTCGCCTACCTGCGCAGCGATCCGAAATTTTACCCCAAGACCGAGCAGGAACTGCTGAACACCGGCGCGTGGATCTCCAAGCGGGTGGACGGCAAGCTGGGGGCCTACTTCGGCTGGCTGCCGCGCAGCCGGTTCACGATCATCCCGGTGCCGCCGGACATGGCGCCGTTCTACACCTCGGCCCGGGGCGGCAAGAGCGCCTACCTGATCAACACCTACAACCTGCCGTCGCGGCCGCTCTACAACATGACGGCGCTGACGCTGCACGAGTCCGCGCCGGGCCACTCGCTGCAGGGGGCGCTGGCGGAGGAGCAGAGCGGGCTGCCGGACTTCCGCCGCTACGTCTACATCTCGGCCTTCGGCGAGGGCTGGGCGCTGTACTGCGAGTACCTAGGGCTGGAGATGGGGATGTACGACACCCCCTACGATCGCTTCGGCTACCTGACGTTCCAGATGTGGCGGGCGGCGCGCCTTGTGGTGGACACCGGCATCCACCACAAGGGCTGGACGCGGGCGCAGGCGATCCAGTTCCTGCACGACAACACCGCGCTGTCGGACCACGACATCGAGATCGAGGTGGACCGCTACATCTCCTGGCCGGGCCAGGCGGTCAGCTACTATCTGGGCATGCTGGCGATCAAGGACGCTCGGGTGCGGGCCGAGAAGGCGCTGGGGCCGAAGTTCGATATCCGCGCCTTCCACGACACGGTGCTGTCGATGGGCAGCGTACCCCTGCCGGTGCTGCAGGCCCGCATCGACCAGTTCATCGCCGAGGGCGGGCGCGATCCGATGCCGGTGGACTTCCAGAAGGAAAAGAAGGGGCCTTGAGACGACCGCGCCCTTCTCGCGCAAGGGGAGAAGGGGCTCAGGCGCTGGCGAGGGCGCTTTGGAAGAGGATGGCGCCGTCGGCGCTGCCGAGTTCGGGTTCGAAGGCGCGGTCGGGGTGGGGCATGAGGCCCAGGACGTTGCCGGCCTTGTTGACGATGCCGGCGATGTCGCGGGCCGAGCCGTTGGGGTTGTTGAGGTAGCGGAAGACCACCTGGCCCTCGCCCTCCAGTCGGTCCAGCGTCTCGTCGTCGGCGAAGAAATTGCCCTCGCCGTTGCCCACCGTCATCGTCGCCTGGCGGCGGCCCTGGTACCCAGCGGTGAAGCGGGTCTGGCTGTTGGTGACCTCGAGGTCGACGGCCTTGCAGACGTACTTGAGCTTCTCGTTGCGCAGCAGGGCGCCCGGCAGCATCCCCATCTCGCACAGCACCTGGAAGCCGTTGCAGATGCCCACGGTGGCGACGCCGCGATCGGCGGCGGCCCGAACCTCGGACATCACGGGCGAGAGCGCGGCCATGGCGCCGCAGCGCAGGTAGTCGCCGTAGGAGAAGCCGCCGGGCAGGACGATCAGGTCCAGGCCCGCCGGCAGGGCGGTGTCGCCGTGCCAGACCATCTCCACCTGGGCGCCCGTCGAGCGCTCGATCGCCACCTTGCAGTCGCGGTCGCAGTTGGAACCCGGGAAGACGATGACGGCGGCTTTCATCAGGCGCACTTGTCCAGAATGGGCGCGACCGGCGTGGCGTCGGGCGCGGGGAAGGGGTTGCGGAACGTGAACGCCGCAGGGGAGGGGCCGAGGCGCTCCAGCGTCTCCAGCCTGGCCAGACCTTCCTCGATGGAAGGCGTGTGGCCGGCCGGAACCCACCAGAGGGCCATATAGACCTGCATGGCCTCGAACCACTCGCGCCGGCGGCGCATGATGTCGCGATGGGCGCTCCGATAGACGTAACCGGCGAGCGCGTCCATGCCGGTCCAAACGCTCATGTTCACGGCGAACAGCGGATCGTCGGGCTTCGGCTGGATGTCGGTGGCGTTGTTGCCTTCGCCCACCAGCCGCCAGACGAAGCCGGGCGTGGCCTCGGCCAGCGCGTTGATGCGGTCGAGGTTGTTCTTGAAGTCGGCGATCTGGGGGTGGTCGACGGGCTGCAGCAGGCGGCCGACGTTGATCTCGGCGAGGTGGAAGCCGGTCATTTCTCGCGCGTCCAGTGCTTCAGGCTGTCCAGGTAGGCGTGGAGCTGGTCGTAACCCTTGCGGTCGCCGTACGGGCAGCCGGTGGTGACGACGTCCGACCCCCTGGCCTTCTGCATCATGATCGCCGGATGCCCCGGAGCGCCCGGCTTGGTGATCAGATAGGAGGTCCGGCCGTCGGCGCTACTGGTGAAGGTGTAGGGCTCGGCGGGGTCGTCGGGCGCAGGGACCATGTGCGGCTGGGCGCGGATCGCCGCGGCCTGGGCCTCGAACGGCTTGGCGCAGTCGAGGTCGAGGTAGGTGATTGGCGGCTCGGCCGGCTTGGAGCAGGCGGCGAGGCTGAGGGCGACAGCCAGGCCGAAAGGCTTCAGCACCTGCGCCGCCCTCTCCCTACCCACTCCCTCGCCGAGTCGCCGGGGGAGTGGAGGGGGCGGCGGCGCGGCCCGCACTAGGCCAGCTCCACCCGGTAGCTTTCGATGACCGTGTTCGCGAGCAGCTTCTCGCACATGGCCTTCACCTCGGCCTCGGCGGCGGCCTTGTCGCCGGACTGGAGGTCGAACTCGATGGTCTTGCCGACCCGGACGTGCTCGACGCCGCCCCAGCCGAGGCCGTGCAGCGCCTGCTCGACCGCCTTGCCCTGGACGTCGAGGACGCCCGGCTTGAGGAAGACGTGGACTTTCGCGCGCACTAGTGGAGGCCCCCCTGAATCACGGTGGGCATCTCCTTCATGATCCCGAGCCGGCGCGCAACCTCGGTGTAGCTCTCGATCACATTGCCGAGGTCGCGGCGAAAGCGGTCCTTGTCGAGCTTCTCGTTGGTTGCCGTATCCCAGAGCCGGCAGCTATCGGGGCTGATCTCGTCGGCCAGGATGATGCGCGCGAAGTCGTTCTCGTAGATGCGGCCGAACTCGACCTTGAAGTCCACGAGGGTGATGCCGACGCCGGCGAACAGGCCGGTGAGGAAGTCGTTCACCCGCAGGGTGAGCGCCATCATGTCGTCGATCTCCTGGGTCGAGGCCCAGTTGAAGGCGGTGATGTGCTCCTCCGAGACCATCGGGTCGTGGAGCTTGTCGTCCTTCAGGTAGAACTCGATGATCGAGCGGGGGAGGGGTTGCCCCTCGGGAAGTCCGTAGCGCGTGCTGAGCGAGCCGGCCGCGACGTTGCGGCACACCACCTCGAGGGGGATGATCTCCACCTCCTTGATGAGCTGCTCGCGCAGGTTCAGCCGCTTGATGAAGTGGTTCTGAACCCCGATCGAGTTCAGCTTGGTCATGATGTATT
>NZ_JANINU010000057.1 GCF_024508875.1 Phenylobacterium sp. | reverse complement strand
CGTGGGCGGCACCGCCATCGAGGTGCGCACCAAGGGCCCCGTGCCCCTGGGCGAGCTTCGCGCGGCGGTCCCGGCCGCCGGCGGTCACGACGCGCAGGTCCAGGGCTTCGGTCGTCCGGATACGGCGATCGTCCGTTTCCGCACCGAGGGCGCCAACGCCTTCCAGTCGGCCGAAGCGGTCAAGAACAAGCTCGCCCAGCGCTTCCCCGGCATGGAGTTCAAGCCGCCGGTCGTCGTAGGCCCCAAGGTGTCGGGCGAACTGATGTCCTCGGGCTTCATGGCCCTCGGCATCGCCCTCGTGCTGATGCTGGCCTACATCTGGTTCCGCTTCCAGTTGCAGTTCGGCCTCGGCGCCGTCGCCGCGGTGTTCCACGACATCGTGCTGACCCTGGGCCTGTTGTCGATCACCCAGATCGAGTTCTCCATGACCTCGATCGCCGCGCTGCTCACCGTCATCGGCTACTCGATGAATGAGAAGGTCATCACCTTCGACCGGCTTCGCGAGAACCTGCGCAAGTACAAGACGACGCCCCTGCGCGAGGTGATCAACAAGTCCGAGAACGAGCGTCTCTCCCGCACGCTGATCACCGGCACCACGGCGATCCTCGCGCTGGCCGGCGCCATGTTCCTGGGCGGCCCCGTGCTGTTCCCGCTGGTTTCGACCATGGTCTTCGGGATCATCATCGGCACCTACTCGTCGGTGTACGTCGCGCTGCCGATCATCCTCCTGTGGGGCGTGAAGCGGAACGACGACCCGGCCGAGCCGCTGAAGCCTGCCGGCGTGCGGCCGTAAGGTCGCAAGCGCCGTGGCCCGGAACGCGCCCAGCATCGACGCCTACGGCGACGGCGGCTTCCGTCTCGCCGGCCAGCGGCACGAAGGCTCGGTGCTGATCCTGGCCGACGAGGCGCGGACCTGGGAGGTCGCCGGCCTCGGCGACCTGACCCTGGCATCGCTGAAGCCGGTGCTGGATGCGGGCCCTGCCGAGGTGGAGTTCGTGCTGCTGGGCGTCGGCGCCTGCAACGCCATGCCGCCGCGCGAAATCCGGGACGGCCTTCGGGCCGCCGGCATCGGCCTCGAGTTCATGGATACGCCGGCCGCCGCGCAGCTCTATAACCTGCTGACGTCCGAGGGCCGGCGGCTGGCCGCGGCGCTCATCGCCGTCTAGCCCGGCTCGCCGCGCGGGCCGGAACCCTCACCTACGGTGAAGCCTCTGGGCGGCCTCGCTTCCAGCCTGAAACGAAACGCCCTATACCTCGGCCAAGGGCAGGGATTCAGAGGGCAAGTTTATGGCCGGACTACTCGCAAACTTCCGCAACACCGTGATCGTCAGCGTCCTGCTGGCGCTGGTCATGGTGGGCGCCTATTCGCAAGGCCCGCATGGGACCGACGTCGCGTTCTGGCAGGCGGTCTTCCGCTGGCTGCACACGTTCTTCGGCATCCTGTGGATCGGGCTGCTGTACTACTTCAACTTCGTCCAGATTCGGAAAATGCCGGAGATCCCGGCCGAGCTGAAGCCGGCGGTGTCCAAGTACATCGCCCCGGAGGCGCTGTTCTGGTTCCGCTGGGCGGCGCTGTTCACCGTGCTGATGGGCCTGATCGTCGCGTACACGCGCGGGGTCGACTACGCCCACGAGGCGCTGACGCTCGGCCTCTACCATGGCTATGCGGTGTCCGACACGGGCTTCACCCTGCTGGGCCTGGGCATGTGGCTCGCCATCATCATGTTCCTGAACGTCTGGGTGTTCATCTGGCCGAACCAGAAGATCGCGTTGGGCATCGTCGAGGCCGACGCCGACGCGAAGGCCAAGGCCGGCCGCACCGCCATGCTGTTCTCGCGGACCAACATGCTGCTGTCGATCCCGATGCTGACGGCCATGACCATGACGCAGACGCTGTTCGGCTGACGCGGGACAAACCTTGGAGAAGGCCCGCCCTCCGGCGGGCCTTTTTCGTTGAAGCGACATGAGCGACGACCTCGACGACCTGATCCGCCGCGTGGACCCCGACCGATGGCTTTCCAGCCGGTTCATCGGGGATGCCGGGAAGCGCGCCGACGTTGTGGCGATCTATGCCTACGACCACGAGCTGGCCCGCGCGCCGAAGGTGGCTTCGAACGCCATCCTCGGCGAGATTCGGCTGACCTGGTGGCGCGAGGTGTTGGATGAGGCCTACGAAGGCCGCCCTGTCCGCCACCACCCCACCGCCCAGGCGCTCGCAGACGTCATCCGTCGCCACGAGCTCCCCCGCGAGCCGCTGGAGGCGATGATCGACGCGCGCTACCGCGAACTGGACGCAAACCCCATGGAGCCGAACGAGGCGCTGGAGTGGGCGCGGGACACCGGCGGTCGTGCGGCGGAGCTGGCGGCGATGATCCTGGCGCCGGGGCGCGACGCCGGCCCGGCCCGCGCCGGCGGAACCGCCTGGGCGCTGGCCCGCCGGGCCTCGGACGACCGGCGGACCGCCGCGCTCGCCGAGCGGACTCGCACCGGCGCGGCGGCCGCCGTGCGGAAGCTGGCCGCCGAGGCCTTCCCGGCCGTGGCCCATGCGGCGCTGGGACGGGGAGGGCGCTCGCCCCTGCGCGACCGGCTGAGGCTGTTCTGGGCCGTGGCCCGCGGGCGGATTTGACCGCTACTCGGCAGGCTCCACGGCCCGCGCGCGCTCCGCCCACGCCTTGAGGTCGGCGAGCGCCCGCTCGCCCATCGCTCGCTTCTTCAGCCGGGTCTTCTCCTTGGCGCCCAGGCGTCGCCCTTCGGCGTCGCGCTTCGGGGCGTCCATGGGCGGCAATAGGCCATAGTTGATGTTCATCGGCTGGAAGCTGCCCTTGCCGCCTTCCAGGTGCCCGCCCGTAATGTGGCCGACCAGGCCGCCCAAAGCCGTGGTCGCGGGCGGAGCGTCGATCGGCCGTCCGAGCCGCTCTGCGGCGGCGAAGCGGCCGGCGAGCAGGCCCACGGCCGCACTCTCAACATAGCCCTCGACGCCGGTCACCTGCCCGGCGAACCGCAGGCGCGGCTGGGCCTTCAGGCGCAGGTTGGCGTCCAGCAGGCGAGGCGAGTTGATGAAGGTGTTGCGGTGCAGGCCGCCGAGCCGGGCGAACACCGCCTTCTCCAGCCCCGGGATCATCCGGAAGATCTCGGTCTGGGCGCCGTGCTTCAGCTTGGTCTGGAAGCCCACCATGTTCCACAGGGTGCCCAGGGCGTTGTCCTGGCGCAGTTGGACGATGGCCCACGCCTTCTCGTCCGGCTTGTGCGCGTTGGTCAGGCCCACCGGCTTCATCGGCCCGTGGCGCAGGGTCTCGCGCCCGCGCTCGGCCATCACCTCGATCGGCAGGCAGCCATCGAAGTAGGGGACATGCTCCCAGTCCTTGAATTCTGACTTGGGGCCGGCCAGCAGGGCGTCGATGAACGCCTCGTACTGGTCCCTGTCCATCGGGCAGTTGATGTAGGCGGCCGCGTCGCCGCCGGGGCCTTCCTTGTCGTAGCGCGACTGGCGCCACGCCACGTCCATGTCGACGCTGTCGAAGTTCACGATGGGGGCGATGGCGTC
Organism: Phenylobacterium sp.; assembly: GCF_024508875.1. Lineage (GTDB taxonomy): Bacteria > Pseudomonadota > Alphaproteobacteria > Caulobacterales > Caulobacteraceae > Phenylobacterium. The sequence goes on along the minus strand of NZ_JANINU010000057.1, from coordinate 6,651 downwards.
GAAGAACGAGAGCTGGTCCTCGCCGGTCAGGTCCAGGATCGCCTGCGCCAGCGCGGGCGAGGTGAGGGGGCCGGTGGCCAGGATCACGCTGTCCCATTCGGCCGGCGGCAGGCCGGCCACCTCCTCGCGAGCGATGGTCACCAGCGGATGGGCCTCCAACCGCTCGGTCACCGCGGCGGAGAAGCCCTCCCGGTCGACCGCCAGGGCGCCGCCGGCCGGCACCTGGTGGGCGTCGCCCGCCGACATGATGATCGACCCCAGCGCGCGCATCTCGGCGTGGAGCAGGCCGACCGCGTTGCCGCTCCAGTCGTCGGCGCGGAAGGAGTTGGAGCAGACCAGCTCGGCGAGCTTGTCGGTCTGGTGGGCGTCCGTGGCGCGTACGGGGCGCATTTCGTGCAGGACGACGGGTACGCCGGCCTGGGCGATCTGCCAGGCGGCTTCCGAGCCGGCCAGCCCGCCGCCCACGACGTGAATAGGTGCAATCGACATGCGTGGCGTACTAGCAACGAACGCGCAGGATCGCGAGCGGGGCCTTGCACGCTTAAGACGGGGCGCGGCAAGGTTCCGCCGACAGGGGCGGGCCGAGTCGCGCTCGGGACATGCAGGACGGATGACCAGGTTTTCTCCCAGCGACGCGGCGATGGAAGGCTTCCGCCTCACCAAGGAACACCCGGGCGTGATGCTCGCGTGGAGCGCGGTCTACTTCGGCGGCATCCTGCTCATCGCCATGGTGATGATGGCCACCCTGGGCCCGCAGTTCATCGCCCTGGCCCGGAAGGGCCAGCTCAACGCCTCGGACCTCGATACGGTCAGCGACTTGCTAGCGGCCTCCTGGCCCGCCTTCATCCTCGTCCTGATGATGACCGCGCTGCTGATGTCGATCATCGCCGGGGGCGTGATGCGCCTGGTGCTGCGTCCCGAGGAACACGGGTTCGCCCACCTCAAGATCGGCCGCACCGAACTCAAGCTGACCGCCGCCAACCTGGTGTGCATCGGCCTTTATGCGGTTTCGGTGATCGTCGGCGTGATCTTCACCGCGGGCGCGGCGCAGGCCGGTTCGGTCGGCGCCGCCTTGGCGATCATTCTGGTCGTGGCCTTCGGCTGCTGGATCGGTGTGCGGCTGTCGCTGCTGCTGCCGACGGTGTTCGAGACGGGGCAGGTCTCGCTGCGCCTCGCCTGGGAGCGGACCAAGGGCCACTTCTGGCAACTGTTCGGCATGATCGTGCTGTCGGTGATCTTCTACGTGATCGTCTGGATCCTGTTCAGCATCATCAGCTTCGCCATCGTCGAGATTTCGGGCGGCGAGGCGGCGATGCAGGACATCGGCCGCCTCACCCCGCTGACGGCGATCGCGGCGATGATCACCCTTGTCATGCAGCTTCTCTTGCAGGTCCTGCAGATCGTGATGATCTACGGCCCCTTCGCCGTGGCCTATCGCGACCTCGTGCTTGAAGACGCCGAGCGGGCCGAAGACTTCGCCTGATCCGCCGCCCTCCGGGATCTCCCTCGGGGCGGCGAGACACTGTGGGCAGTCTACGGCGTCACGCTGCTGCGCTGGGCCGTGCGCTCACCCGCTCGTGCCAAGCCTTCAGGTTCGCGAACTCCGGCTCCAGCGGCAGGCCGATCCACTCGGCGAAGTCCACCGTGGACTGCAGGCAGATGTCGGCCATCGAGTAGCGGTCGCCGGCAACGAACGCCTTGCCGTCCAGTTCGCGGTCGAGCCACTTCTGAGCGCCCTTGTAGGTGGCGGCGTTGGACTCGCCGAAGTCCTTGTACTGGGTCAGCAGGGCGGCCGTGCGCGGATGAGCGTGGCGCCAGTACATGCCCACCGGCGTCATCACGGTGAACTCGATCCGGCGGATCCACATGTCGACCAGCGCCTGCTCGACCGGCGTGGTCCCGAACAGCGGCGGCTCGGGTTGCACGGCCTCGAAGTAGCGGCAGATCGAGACGGTCTCCGATATGCAGGTTCCGTCGTCCAGCTCCAGCGTCGGCACCTGGCCCAGCGAGTTGCGCGCCTTGTGCTCCTCGCTCTTGTGCTCGCGCTTCATCATGTTGACGGGCGTCTCGGGTAAATCGATGCCTTTCTCCGCCAGGAAGATGCGCACGCGGCGCGGGTTCGGCGCCGGCATCGGCGCGCCATACAGGATCATCTGCGGTTCCATCCCCTTGTTGTTGGCGGCTAGGCTATTTCGAACGATTGTTTGCAGCTAGTGCCCATCCCGCCTGAGTTCGAAGAAACCGAAGCGGTCTGGCTGCCAGTGTCCAGGAGTAAGCCCATGCCCCGACGTCGCGACATTCTCCTGGCCGCGGCCGGTGCGGTGGTGTCGGGGCCGGTGAACGCCGCATCGAGCGCCGACACGGCGCTGACTGCGATGCTGTCCCGGCACATGGACGAGTATCTCGAAATGTCGCCCGAGGCGGCGGCTTCGCTGCTCACCGACGCGCGGGGGCGGGCCGCCCGCGGCCGTCTCGACGACCGTTCTCCCGCCGGCAGGGCAGCCGGCGTCGCCGCCGCGCAACGCTGGCGCGCCGAGCTGCGTGGCATCGACCGCAAGGCCCTGAGCCCGGCGCCGCAGACGGACTACGACCGCGCGGCCTTCGCCTACGAGATGCTCGACGAGGTCGGCCGCCGCTACGGCTTCCAGGACCACGCCCTGCGGCCCGGCCCGTATCTCGTCTCCCAGATGACAGGCGCCTACTACTGGCAGCCGCAGGAGTTCGACCGCGAGCCCATCCGCACCCGCGAGGACGCCGACCTCTACCTCTCGCGCCTCGCCGACTTCGCGCGCGTTCTCGACGGCGAAAGCGAGGGGATCCGCGCCGATGCGGCCGCCGGGGTTATCCCGCCTGACTTCGTCCTCGCGCGGACCATCGGTCAGCTCACAAGCCTGCGCGACACCGCCGCCGGCAGCCTGATCGACGGGCCGTCCGGCAGGGCCGTGGCGGCGGGACTGCCCGACATGCCCGCCGCGGCGCGCAAGGTGCTGGACCAGCGCGTCACGCCCGCGCTGAGCCGGCAGATCGCGACCTTGGAAGCTCTTCGCCCGAGGGCCGGTTCGGACGGCGGTGTGTGGCGTCAACCGGAGGGGGAAGCCTGGTACGCGTTGGGCCTTCGATCCAACACCACCATCCGCATGCCGCCGGAGGAGATGCACGCGCTGGGACTCAACGTCTTCCGCGAGCTGCAGGCCGAGCTCGACGGACTGCTCAAGGCGCAGGGCCTGACGCAAGGGGCGGTCGCCCAGCGGATCAAGGGACTGGATCACGACCCCCGGTTCCTGAAGCCTGATACCGATGCAGGACGGGCCGAGCTCCTGCGCGACGGTCGCGAGCATCTGGCGCGCCTGCACGGCCTGCTGCCGCGCGCCTTCCGCACGCTGCCGGACCAGGACATCACGGTGGATCGCATCCCCCTCGCGATCGAGGCCGGCGCGCCGGGCGCCTACTACGAGGGGCCACCCGCGGACGGTTCGCGCCCGGGGGTGATCTCCATCAACCTGAAGACCACCGGCGAGTGGCCCACCTGGCGGCTGAAGACGCTGCTGCATCACGAGGGCGATCCCGGGCACCATCTGCAGAACGCGGTCTTCCGGATCGCGTCGGGGCCGAACCTGCCGCTCTACAAGCGCTTCGCCCAGTACTCGTCCTATGTCGAAGGCTGGGCGCTCTATGCCGAGCAGGTGGCGGTCGAGATCGGCGCCTACGAGAACGACCCCTTCGGCCATATCGGCGCGGTCCAGTCCGCGCTGTTCCGGGCCGCCCGGATCGTGGTGGACACCGGCCTGCACCACAAGCGCTGGTCCCGCGCCGAAGCCACCCGCTGGATGGTGGAGGAGGCCGGCGAGCAGCCCCTCTCGGCGCAGCGCGAGGTGGATCGCTACTGCGTCTACCCCGGCCAGGCCTGCGCCTTCATGATCGGCCGCCTGGAACTGCTGCGCACCCGCGACGCCGCCCGCAAGCGTCTGGGGGCCGCCTTCGACGTCCGCGATTGGCACGAGAAGGTGCTGGCCGCGGGCCCGATGCCTATGGAAGTCCTGGCGAGGACGATGGGCTAGGGAGCGTCCCTCCCCATGAAGGAGAGGGAAAAGTCCACTTACGCTCCCACCAGCTTCTTCTTCCGCGCCGTCTTCCGTTCGCGGTGCCGCTCCAGCAGTTCACCGAGATACCGGCCCGTCCAGCTCCGCGGCTCGGCGGCGACCTTTTCCGGGCTGCCCTGGGCCACGATCTCGCCGCCTCCGTCGCCGCCTTCTGGCCCGAAGTCGACCAGCCAGTCGGCGGTCTTCACGACGTCGAGGTTGTGCTCGATGACCACCACGGTGTTCCCCTGGTCGGCCAGCTCGTGCAGCACCTCGAGCAGCTTCTTCACGTCCTCGAAGTGCAGGCCCGTGGTGGGTTCGTCGAGAATATAGAGCGTCTTGCCGGTCGCCCGCCGCGACAGCTCCTTGGAGAGCTTCACCCGCTGAGCCTCACCGCCGGACAGGGTGGTCGCCTGCTGACCGACCTTCACATAGCCCAGGCCGACGCGCTTAAGGGTCTCCATCTTGTCGCGGATCGGCGGTACCGCCTTGAAGAACTCGGCGGCCTCCTCGACCGTCATGTCCAGGGTGTCGGCGATGCTCTTGCCCTTGAACAGGATCTCCAGGGTCTCGCGGTTGTAGCGGCGGCCGTGGCAGACGTCGCAGGTGACGTAGACGTCCGGCAGGAAGTGCATCTCGATCTTGATGAGACCGTCGCCCTGGCACGCCTCGCAGCGGCCGCCCTTGACGTTGAAGCTGAACCGGCCGGGACCATAGCCACGCGCCTTCGCCTCGGGCAGGCCGGCGAACCAGTCGCGGATCGGCTGGAAGGCGCCGGTATAGGTGGCTGGGTTCGACCGCGGCGTGCGGCCGATGGGCGACTGGTCGATATCGATGACCTTGTCGAAGTTCTCCAGCCCCTCGATCCGCTCGTGCGGGGCGGGGGCGTCGGAAGCGTTATGCAGCCGTCGCGCGGCGGCCTTGTAGAGCGTCTCGATGGTGAAGGTGGACTTGCCGCCGCCACTGACGCCCGTGATGCACGTGAAGGTCCCGACCGGGATCTCGGCGGTCACATTCTTCAGGTTGTTGCCGGTCGCGCCGATGACCTTCAGCTTCTTCTTGCCGATGGGCCGGCGGTCGTCCGGCACGGCGATTTCGCGCGTGCCGGTCAGGTACTGGCCGGTGATGCTCTTGGGGTTGGCCATGATCTCGGCCGGCTTGCCCTCGGCGATGATCTCGCCGCCGTGGACGCCCGCGGCCGGCCCCATGTCGATCACGTGGTCGGCGGTGAGGATCGCTTCCTCGTCGTGCTCGACCACCAGCACCGAGTTGCCAAGGTCTCGCAGGCCCTTCAGCGAGGTCAGCAGCCGGGTGTTGTCGCGCTGGTGCAGGCCGATGCTCGGCTCGTCCAGCACATAGAGTACGCCCGTCAGACCCGAGCCGATCTGGCTGGCCAGTCGGATGCGCTGGCTCTCGCCGCCCGACAGCGTGCCGGACGAGCGCGACAGGTTCAGGTAGTCCAGGCCCACGTTCACCAGGAACCGCAGCCGGTCGTTGATCTCCTTCAGGATCCGCCGGGCGATCTCCATCTGCTTGTCGGTGAGCTGGCCGTCCAGGCTCTCGAACCACTCCTGGGCATGGCGGATCGACAGGCGGCTGGCCTCGCCGATGTGCGTGCCGGCGATCTTCACCGCCAGGGCCTCGGGCTTCAGGCGGTAGCCTTCGCAGGCCAGGCACGGCGTCTCGGACTGGTAGCGGCCCAGTTCCTCGCGCACCCACGACGAGTCGGTCTCGCGCCAGCGGCGTTCCAGGTTCGGCAGCACGCCCTCAAAGGTCTTGTTGACCTCGTACTTGCGGGCGTTGTCGTCGTAGACGAACCGGATCTTCTCTGAGCCCGAACCGTACAGCACGACGTTCTTCGCCGGCTCGGAAAGCTTCCACCACGGCTCGTCCATCGAGAAGCCGTAGTGGCGCGACAGGGCCTGCAGCGTCTGGGTGTAGAGCGGCGAGGGGCCCTTGGCCCACGGCGCGATCGCGCCCTTGTGCAGGGTCTTGTCCTTGTCGGGCACGACGAGGTCGGCGTCGAACGCCAGCTTGGCCCCCAGGCCGTCGCAGACCGGGCAGGCGCCGTACGGGTTGTTGAACGAGAACAGCCGCGGTTCGATCTCGCTGATGGTGAAGCCTGAGACCGGGCAGGCGAACTTCTCGGAGAAGATGATGCGCTTGGGCTCGTTCTCGGTGGGATCCTTGTCGGCCCACTCGGCGACCGCGATGCCGTCGGCCAGCCGCAGCGCCGTCTCCAGGCTGTCGGCATAGCGGCCCTCGAGGCCGGGTTTGGTGACCAGCCGGTCCACGACGATGTCGATGTCGTGCTTGAACTTCTTGTCGAGGGTGGGCGCGTCCTCGATCGGGTAGAACTCGCCGTTGACCTTCACCCGCTGGAAGCCGGCTTTCTGCCACTCGGCGAATTCCTTGCGGTACTCGCCCTTGCGGCCGCGCACCACGGGGGCCAGCAGGTAGAGGCGCGTGCCCTCGGCCACGGCGTTCAGCTTGTCGACCATCTGGCTGACGGTCTGGCTCTCGATCGGCAGGCCGGTGGCCGGCGAATAGGGCACGCCCACCCGCGCCCACA
>NZ_JANINU010000056.1:0-47500 GCF_024508875.1 Phenylobacterium sp. | reverse complement strand
GGAACTTGGCGACTTCGGCAGGTTTTTCAAGAACTTGCGTTCCCTTCGAACCCGTCGTCGTCGGCCCCGCCCCGAGCGGAGGCGGCTATCTAGTGGCCGGCCTCCGTGCTGTCAACCGGCTCTTTTCAGAACTTTCAGCCGATCCCCGGAAGCTCCGGTTCTTCGGGCTGAAACCCGGCTCGGGCGACGGAAGAGCGAACTCTCCAGAAGCCTGCGGCCGGGCGGCCAACCTCTCGGGGTAGAAACGGCTTCGTCAGAATTTTCAAAGGCTTGCGCCTCTTCAGATCCCTTCGTCGCCGCCCCGTTCCGAGCGGAGGCGGCTATCTATTTGGGGCCCGGCCCCGCGTCAACAGGCTGTCGCAAAGAATCTCACAGACCGCCGTCATGTCGCATGGGTCGCACCCCGCCCGCCGCCAACTGGGAAATGAAATCCCCCGTACGCGCGCGTACGGGGGAGGAGCTTGCGCGAAGCGAGGGCGCCTCAGCGACGCCGTCGAGAATGCCGCACTCCCGCGACGCGTGCGCCGCCTTGCGCGGCTGTCATGCGCCCGCCACAACTCCACGGGGGAGACGCTCATGCTGTCGCAGAAGGCCAAGTACGGACTGAGGGCGCTGGTCGAACTGGCCCGAGCGGAGGGCGCTCAGGTGAGCGCAGGCGAACTTTCGCTGCGCGCCGGCGCGCCGCGGAAGTTCCTGGAAGCGATTCTGCTTGAGCTCTCGCGGAACCAGGTCGTGCTCAGCCGCCGCGGCAAGTTCGGCGGCTATGTCCTGGCCCGACCCGCCGACGCGATCACCTTCGCCGAGGTGATCCGCATAATCGACGGTCCCCTGGCGCTGGCCCCCTGCGTCAGCCCGCGCCTCGGGTTCCGCAAGTGCGCCGACTGCCCTGATCTCGCCACCTGCACCCTGCGGGAGGCCCTGCTGAAGGCCCGCGACGCCACCGCGGACGTGCTGGAGGCCTACACCCTCGCCGACGCCGCGATATCCGGCGCGCCCGCTCCGCTCACGGCGGCGGTGTAGTGAGGAAGAGCTTCCGCGATCGGCCGAGGCCGAAGCCCCAGGCGCCAGAGGAACACTTGCGGCGCAACTGAATCGGGCGGGGAAGGATCCGTCCCCTTCCCCGCCCTTTACGCCGACGCACCGCCGGCTTTCAGCCCTCCTCGCGGAGGGGGGTCTCCTCGCCCGCTAGCTTGCCGCGATATACGCCTTGAGGCCGTCGGCCTCGGCTTCAACCTCTGAGATCTTCGACTTCACCAGGTCGCCGATCGAGACGATGCCGATGAGGCGTTCGTTCTTGCAGACCGGAAGATGGCGGATCCGCCGGTCGGTCATCCGCGACAGCAGCGAATCGATCGTCTCGCCAGGATCGGCGAACAGAACATTGACGGTCATGAAGTCCGACACCGGGCGCTTCAGCGCGCTTTCGCCATGCGCGGCCAGGGCCCGCACGATGTCGCGCTCTGAAACGATGCCCGCCACCCGCTCGGCGTCCAGCACCACCAGGGCGCCCACGCCGCGACTGTGCAGAAGCTCGGCCACCGCGCTCACCGTGTCCGCCGGGCGGATGGTGAAGACGGTATCTCCCTTCGTGCGGAGAATCTGCGAGACCAGCATTGGGCCTCCTGTTCCCGTTCTCTTCAGGGAACAGGGTTGTTCAATTTCAGCCGCGACACAATGAGGGACAGGTCACGCGTGCGTGACCGCGCGCGGGCTCAGCTCCGGCCCGCAAGCCAGCCGAACGGGCCGATCAGCAGCACACCCGCGGCAAAGCCCGCCAGGTGCGCCTCCCAGCCGACACCGGCGCTACCCGCTCCGGGGATGAGCGCCCCGCCCGTGAACGCCATGATGACGTTCACGATGATCCAGGCCGTGCCCATGCCGGTCACCGCCTTGGAGAACATGGGTCCCGGCCGCCCCTGGCCGCCGATAAGCCGCGCCGCGCCGCCCATCAGGCCCGAAGCCGCACCCGAAGCGCCCACCAGCGCCGCCTCCTGGCCCCAGTGCACCGCCGCGAACCCCAGACAGGCCAGCACGCCGCAGACGAGGTAGAAGAGGAAGAACGCCACGACGCCGCCCAGCCGAGGGCCGTAGTACCGCGCCACCGGCGCACCGAAGGCCAGGATGAAGGCCGCGTTCATCAGCGCGTGGGCCCAGTTGCCGTGCACGAAGAGCGAGCTGACCAGTCGCTCGGCGTGGCCCTGCAGAAGCAGCGCCGGCGAGAACGCGAAAGCCTCGCTCACCAGCGGCAGCGGGAAGCGGCTCTGCACCAGATAGGCCGCGACGATGCTCAGCGTCAGCACCACCACCGGCCAGGGCGCATTGACGATCGGTTCGGGCGCGGGCCGGAAGTCGGGCTCGCCCTGGTGAGGCGGTCGCGATCCGCCCGGCGCGGGCGCTTCGAAATAGGCGGTGCTCATCGGTCCCCTATTTAGGCTGTGTCGCGCCCGTACGCGAGCCGGACGCGAACCGTCCCTTTGGCGCCTTGCCGCCGCCATCCGGCTTCGCGATGTTGCCGCCTTCGTGTCGATCTCTCCAGGCAGTTTGATGATCCGTCTTCTGGGCGCTGGCCCTGCTCTCGCCGCCGCGCTCGCCCTCGCCTTCGCCCAGCCTGCCGCCGCCTGGGCTCCCGCCGCCCCGTCCGCCCAGCCCCGCCTCGCGCCCGGCCAATGGCCGCAGGCGATCTCCGACCTGCGGGCCGATCCCGCCATCCGCTTCGGCGCGCTGCCCAACGGCATGCGCTATGCGATCCGCAAGCAGTCCGTGCCCGCCGGCCAGGCCGCCTTCCGCCTTTGGTTCGGCGCGGGCTCAATGATGGAGACCGACCAGCAGCAGGGTCTCGCTCACTTCCTGGAGCACATGGCCTTCAACGGCTCGAAGGACGTCAAGGAGGGCGAGATGGTGAAGATCCTCGAGCGCCTCGGCCTGGCCTTCGGCGCCGACACCAACGCCTCCACCGGCTTCTCCGAGACCGTCTACAAGCTGGACCTGCCGCGCACCGACGCCGAGACGGTGGACACCTCGCTCAGGCTGCTGCGGGAAGCTGCGTTCGACCTCACCATCGATCCCGCCGCCGTGGACCGCGAGCGGGGCATCGTGCTTTCCGAGGAACGCGCACGCGACACGCCCGGCTACCGCGCCCTGGTCGAGCGCATGAAGTTCCAGCTCAAGGGCCAGCGGCTGCCCACGCGCCTGCCGATCGGCAAGATCGAGGTGCTGAAGACAGCCCCCGCCAGCGCCATCACCGACTACTACGACCACTGGTACCGACCGGAGCGAGCGGTCTTCGTGGCGGTAGGCGACTTCGACCTCGATGCGATGGAGGCCAAGATCCGGACGGCCTTCGGCGCTTGGCAGGCCAGGACTCCCGCCCTGCCCGAGCCCGACCAGGGCGTCGTCGCTCCCCGCGGCGCAGAGGCCCGCCTGGTCGTCGATCCGGGCGTCACCCAGTCGCTCCAGATCGCGTGGATGAGCCCGCCCGATCTGTCGCTGGACACCGCGGCGAAGCGCCGGCGCGACCTCATCGAGAACCTCGGCCTGTCGGTCCTGAACCGCCGCTATTCGGCCATCGCGCGCGACGCGAACCCGCCGTTCCTCGGCGCAGGCGCGGGCAAGGGCGAGCAGGACGACGCCGCGGAAGTCGCTACCATCGCCGTAAACGCCGAGACCGGCCGCTGGCGGGAGGCCCTCGCGGCGGCGGAGCAGGAGGCTCGGCGCCTCGTCCAATTCGGCGTTCGCCAGGACGAGCTGGACCGCGAGGTTGAGGAGATCCGGGCCACGCTGAAGGCCCAGGCCGCCGGCGCCGCCACCCGCCGCCCCGCCGACCTCGCGCAGGAGATCGTCAGCTCGCTGGCCGATCACACCGTCGTCACCTCTCCCGCCGACGACCTCGCCCTCTTCGAAGCCGACGTGAAGGGCCTCAAGGCCGCGAGCGTCGACGCCGCGCTGAAGTCCGTCTTCCAGGGCCAGGGGCCGCTGGTGTTCATGGCCTCCCCCACGCCCATCGAAGGCGGCGAGACGGCGCTGCTAGCGGCCCTGACGGCCTCGCAGAAGGTCGCAGTCACGCCGCCGGCGGCGAACGCCCAGCTCGCGTGGCCGTACGAGAGCTTCGGGACGCCCGGCAAGGTGGTCGAGCGGCGCGAGGTCGCGGACCTCGGCGTCACCTTCGTCACCTTCGCGAACGGCGTCCGCCTGACCGTGAAGCCGACCACCTTCCGCGACGACGAGGTGCTGGTCCGTGTCAACGCTGGCCGCGGCATGCTCGGCCTGCCCGGCGACCGCCAGAGCCCCTACTGGGCCTCCAGCGCCGTGATGGAAGGCGGCCTGCGCAAGATCGACGTCGAAGGCATGGAGCGGGTGCTGGCCTCTAAGGTCTACGGCGGCCGCTTCAGCGTCAGCGACGACGCCTACGTCCTCAGCGGCGAGACCCGCACCGGCGACCTGCCGACCCAGCTACAGGTGCTGGCCGCCTATCTGACCGACGCCGCCTGGCGCGAAGCCGCCCTGGCGCGGGTGAAGGCCGCCGCCCGCACGATCCACGATCAGTACGAGGCCACCGACAACGGCGTCATGGCGCGCGACCTGCCCGGTCTCGTGCATTCCGGCGACGGTCGCTGGACCTTCCCCAGCCGCGACGACATGGCCAACGCGCGCATCGACCAGATCCGCGCCGCGATCCAGCCGGGCCTGGCGAGCGGCCCGCTGGAGGTGGTCATCGTGGGCGACGTCACGCTCGATCAGGCGATCGCCAACACGGCCGCCACCTTCGGCGCCCTGCCGCCGCGGCCCGACGCGCCCCTGCCACCGGCGGCGGCCGACGGCGTCAGGTTCCCGGGCCCCACGGCCCGGACCGTGACTCTGACCCACAAGGGCCGCGCCGACCAGGCGATCGGCTACATCGCCTGGCCCACCACCGACTACTGGGCCAATCCGCAGCGGGCGCGCGACACGGCCGTCCTGAGGGAAATCATGAAGCTGCGCCTCACCGACCAGCTCCGTGAGGCTCAGGGCGCGACCTATTCGCCCGACGTGAACTCCCAGCACAGCCTGGTTTGGACCGGCTGGGGCTACATCGCCGCGACGGTCGAGGTGCCGCCCGAAAAACTGGCCGGCTTCTTTGCCGACGCCGAGAAGATCGCCGCGGACCTTCGGACCAACGAGGTGGCGCCCGACGAGCTCGCCCGCGCCAGGAAGCCCCGCATCGAGGGCATCCAGCGCGCCCGCGTCACCAACGGCTACTGGCTGGGCGAACTGTCGGGCGCCCAGGCCGATCCACGCCGGCTCGAGGTGATCCGCGACATCATCCCAGGCACCGAGAAGGTCACCGCGGCCGATGTGAAGCGCGCCGCCCAGCAGTGGCTGAAGCCCGGTGGGGCCTACAAGCTGACTATCGTCCCGGCCCCGGGCGCGGCAGCCGCGCCCTGAGCGCCGCCGTCTCAGGCCGCCTGGGCGCCGTCCTCGTAGACCGGCGCATCGTCCGCCGGCAGGAACGCCCGGCCGCGGATCGCATCCGAGATCTTCTCGGCGATCATCATGGTCGGGGCGTTGGTGTTGCCGCCCACCAGCGTCGGCATGACGGAGGCGTCGACCACGCGCAGGCCCGCAAGGCCCTGCACCCGGCAGTCGCCGTCCACCACCGCCATGGCGTCACCCGCCACGCCCATGCGGCACGTGCCGACCGGATGGTAGATCGTCTCGGCCGAACGCCGGATCCAGGCGTCGATCTCGGCGTCGGTCTGCACGCCCGCGCCCGGTGAGAACTCTTCCTTGATGTAGGGCTTGAGGGCGGCCTGCTTCGCCACTTCGCGCATCATCTTCACGCCCTCGCGGATCGCGCGGCGATCCTCCTCGGTCGAGAGATAGTTGGCGAAGATCGCGGGATCCGCCATCGGGTCAGCGCTGCGCAGCCCGACGCTGCCGCGACTCTCGGGCCGCAGTTGGCAGACGTGGAAGGTGAAGCCGTCCTTGGGGATCGCGACCTTGCCATGGTCCTGCATGATCGCGAGCACCGTGTGCACCTGCAGGTCCGGGCGGTCCAGGTCGGGACGCGAGCGTAGGAAGGCGCCCGATTCCAGCATGTTCTGCCGGCCCAGACCCTGGCGGCGGAACATATAGTCGAGGCCCACGAACAGCGTCTTGATACCCTTGCGCATCGAATAGACCGTGATCGGCTCGGGACATTCCCACGACATGCAGACGTCGAGGTGGTCCTGAAGGTTCTGGCCGACCCCCTTCAGCTCGTGGACGGTCTTGATCCCGTGTCGGGCCAGCGCCTCGCCATCGCCGATGCCCGAGAGCTGCAGGATGTGCGGCGACTGCACCGCGCCCGCCGACAGGATCACCTCGGCGTCAGCGTAGACGGTCTTGGCCCCGCCCTTCTCCTGCACGATCTCGACGCCGACAGCCCGGCCCTTCTCGATGACGATGCGGGTGGTCCGCGCGCCGGTCAGGCAGGTCAAGTTCGGCCTGTCCAGCGCCGGGTAGAGATAGGCGCGCGCCGCGCTCCAGCGCTCGCCGTTGTGGATGGTCAACTGGTAGGGGCCCCAGCCCTCCTGCTGGTAGCCGTTGAAGTCCTTGGTGCGCGGGAAGCCGGCCTCGACGCCGGCCTCGATCGCGGCCTTGTAGATCGGGTTGGGCGAACTGGCCTTGGAGACGTGCAGCGGCCCCTCGCCGCCGTGCCAGGCGTCGCCGCCGCCCTCCAGGCTCTCCGAGCGCTTGAAGTAGGGCAGCACGTCCTTGTAGCCCCAGCCGGCCAGGCCCATCTGCCGCCACTGGTCGTAGTCGCGGGCGTGGCCGCGGATATAGATCATGCCGTTGATCGACGATGAGCCGCCCCAGCCCTTTCCGCGCGGCCACCAGAGCTTGCGATTGTCGAGGTTGGGCTCCGCCTCGGTCCAGAAGCCCCAGTTGAAGGCGTTCTGCTTGCTGATCAGCCCGCCGACGCCGGCCGGCATGGTCACCATCAGCGACTTGTCCTTGCCGCCGGCCTCCAGCAACAGGACCTTCGTCTTGCCGTCCTCGGTCAGCCGGTTGGCGAGCACGCAGCCGGCCGAGCCGGCGCCGATGATGATGTAGTCGTAGCGGTCCACGGCGACCGTCCTCCCTGAACGGTGTTTAGTTGGCCGGCACCGTGGCAAAGGCCGTCCGGCGAGACAAGGCCGCCCGACGCAAAAAGTGACGCTGGCGTCACCTTACCCTAGGCGAGGTTCAGCCACAGGATCGCCAGCAGGAAGAATGTCGCGGCGATCGAGCAGAACACCAGCAGGAACCAGGTCCGCCACAGAGCCGAGAAGGTCTTCAGGCCATAGGCGCCCTGCAGTTGGTAGTACATGTGCATTGGCACGATGAACGGCGTCAGGGCGAAGGCCGTGGTCCCGACGATCCCGCCGATCCGTCCGCAAATCGCCACGGCCATGATCAGCAGCGACATGAAGGTGAGCGAATAGAGGACGAATACCCCGTGGTCGTAGAGCGTGAATCCCCGCTTCCATAGAAACAGCAGGGCGACGAACGGGATCGAGATAGGGATCAGCAGGAACGAGAATTTGTAGAAGGTCTGCTGCAGCTTGTAGAGCGCCAGCTCCGGATTCTCGATCTTGTGGTTCAGCTTCTCGTCCAGCTTGGCGTTGCCGGTGTTGGCGTGCCACCGCTCGTTCTTCACTTCCTGCTGAAGCTCAGCCTTCCAATCGTCGACCTCGGCCGCCTTGGGCGTGTTGCCGATCCGCAGCTTGGCCTCGGCCTGCTTCTTCTCAGCGGCGTGCAGGGCCAATTCCGCAGCGGCGCGCGCCTCGGGCGGCGCGTTGCTGAGGGCGGCCCGGGCATTGGCCACGTCGGTGTTGCGTCGCGCCAGCTCGGCCGTCGCCACTGCTTGCCGGCCCACGGTCGTGCCCTCCTTGGGCTCCGGGGCATAGCTCAGCAGCATGAACATGACGAAGACGGTGAACAGGAAGATTGCCAGCGGAGAGACGTAGCGGGTGCGCTTGCCCAGGCACCATTCCCGCGTCAGCCGGCCGGGGCGGAACATCAACAGGGGCAGGGTGCGCCAAGTACGGCTGTCGAAATGCATGACCCCGTGCAGCAGCTCTTCGCCCAAATGCAGCAGGGTGCGGTGAACATGACTTGCGTTGCCGCAGGCGTGGCAGAACTTCCCCACCGTCTGCGTCCCACAGTCGGCGCACAGGGGATGGTGCTCGCCCTTCTCCCCGGTCGGCTTCTCGAACGTCGAGGCGAACAGGCCGCCCGTCGCCGCTCCGCCCACCGCTTCGAGATCAACCATCACGCGCCCCTGTAACCCGCGCTGGAATGTGACGGGATTGGTGCGGTGCGGCAATATTGGGGGCCGATAACAAACGGCCGTTGCGGGCGGTCAGGTGAAGACCTCGGCAGGGGTTGGGTTCAAGGGGTCGTCGCCGTACCGATTCCGCCCGACCGTCCCGCGCAGGACACCGAGCTCGACGAAGCCCCACGAGGCGAGGCCGATCGCCATCACCATCAGCAGCAGCTTGACGTAGGGAGCGCCCTCGAAGCCGCCGAGATCGCGCGCGAACGACCAGAGCTGCTGCGGGCCGACGATCAGCACGACAAAGAAGAGTGGCGAGCGATTGCGGTCGCGGAAGCGCCGCATGGCCGTCGCGGCCCACGCGAACGATCCGACTGCCATGGGGATCACGGCGGCGATGACACCGCCGACCACCCAGTCCGTCGTCACCATGACCGCGAGAGCCAGACCCATGCCGACGAGCCAAGCCGCGACGCCAAGCGCCAAGGCCTCCCAATATTCACGCCGCGTCGCGCGTCCGCGCCAGACGAAGAGGCGCCTCAGCCGCTGCAATCAACGTCCCTTCCACTGCGGCGGACGCTTCTGCGCGAAGGCCAGCGGGCCTTCCTTGAAATCTTCCGACGTGTAGAGCGCGGCCACGGCCGGATACTTGTTCTGGCCCTTCAGCGCCGCCTCCAGACTGGGTTCGTCCAGGCCCTGGTAGACCGCCTGCTTGGAGGCGCGGATCGACATCGGCCCCAGTTCGCAGATCGCCTTGGCGAGGTCCTTGGCCGCGCGCATCAGGTCCTGTGGGGCCGTCACCTCATGCACGAAGCCCAGTTCCTTGCCCTCGGCCGCCGAGACGCGACGCGCCGTCAGGATCATGCCCATGGCCCGCTTCACGCCGATGGCGCGCGGCAGCCGGTGCAGGCCGCCGGCCAGCGCCGCCAGCCCCACCCTCGGCTCAGGCAGCGAGAACACCGCCGCCTCCGACGCCAGGATGATGTCGCAGGCGAGCGCGATCTCGAAGCCGCCGCCCATGGCCACGCCATTCACCGCCGCGATCAGCGGCTTGGTCAGGTCGAAGCGCGCGGTCAGACCCGCGAAGCCCGACGGCGGGCTCTTCAGCGCCCCGCCGCCCGCCTGATACTTGAGGTCGTTCCCGGCCGAGAACGCCCGGTCGCCCGCGCCGGTGACGATGCCCACCCACTGGTCCGGATCGGCCGCGAAGGCGTCCAGCGCCTCGTGCATCTCGAAGTGCGCTGGCGAGTGCATGGCGTTCATCACCTCGGGCCGGTTCAGCGTGAAGGTGGTGATCGGCCCGTCGCGCTCGACCTTGATGAATTCGTAAGCCATGTCGTCCTCCCGGTTTGCGCGGAGCCTCGGGGGGCGCCGTCGCGTCCGTCAAGAGACCAGCGAAAGCTCACGCTTGTAGCGTTTCCAGTTCTCCACGTAGTGCACGGCGCCCAGCGCCACGCGCTGCGCGTGCTCGGGGCTCAGTTCGCGAACGACCTTGCCGGGCGCTCCCATCACCAGCGAGTTGTCCGGGATTTCCTTGCCCTCGGTGATCAGGCAGTTGGCGCCGATCAGGCAGTTCTTCCCGATCTTCGCCCCGTTCAGGACGATCGAGCCGATCCCCACCAGCGAGCCGTCGCCGATGGTGCAGCCGTGCAGCATCACCATGTGGCCGACCGTCACGTTGGCGCCCAGCGTCAGGGGCGAGCCGTGGTCGGTGTGCAGCACGCTGCCGTCCTGCACGTTCGAGCCCTCGCCGATGATGATGGGGTCGTTGTCGCCACGAAGCGTCGCACCCCACCACACCGAGGCGTTCTTCTTCAGAATCACGTTGCCCATAACGGCGGCCGTGGGCGCGATCCAGTATTCGTCATCGTTCGGTAGCTCTGGTGTCACATTGCCCAAGTTGTAGACGCTCACTGCCTCATCCCATTTCTTGCCACGAAGGGCTGTTTAACGACTCGGAAAGGACGTTAGGATCATTCTAGTCGGGCGATTCGAGAGGGCGAAAGCCTTCGAGGAAGCCGCCGCGGAGGTTTCCGCCTCCGTGTTCTCGCGCTGGACGGGGTGGATGGCGCCGAGTCTGTCGTATCGCCGGGCAGTTGTCCCCGGCTCCGCAGAACCCGCAGGGCCGCCTGGCCCCGCACGACGCCGCCGCATCGTCATCTCCCAATCATTCGAAGGGCGCTCCCACGCGGGACGCCCTTTTTTCTTGCCCCCTGAGGAGGCCTTATGAGCAAGCGGGCTCTGAAGCGACAAGTGCGCGAAGGCGCGTTCGACGCCGGTCAATTTCAGGGAGACGATAAAATCCGCAGGCTCCCGGTGGACAGGGGCTGGTCGCCACTGCAGCACCACAACGACGACCGCGAGCAGGGCTACCTCAAGACCATCAAGGCCAAGTCCGAGGGCCAGCAGGCGCTGCTGAACGCCATCGACGCCAAGAACCTGGTCCTCGCCCTCGGCCCGGCCGGCACGGGCAAGACCTACCTCGCCATCGCCAAGGCGGTGGAGGCGCTGGAAAGCGGCCGGGTCGGCCGGATCGTGCTGTCCCGCCCGGCCGTCGAGGCCGGCGAGAGCATCGGCTTCCTGCCCGGCGACGCCGAGGACAAGCTGGCCCCTTACCTGCGCCCGCTCTACGACGCGCTGTCCGACCGCCTCTCGATGAAGCGGGTCCGGGCGTTGATGGCCGAGGGCGCCATTGAGATCGCGCCGGTCGGCTTCATGCGCGGCCGCACGCTGAACAACGCTTTTGTGGTAATCGACGAGGCTCAGAACTGCACCTACGTGCAGATCAAAATGCTGCTGACCCGCCTGGGCTGGCACTCGACCATGGTGGTCACCGGCGACCCGGACCAGTCGGACCTGCTGCCGGAATTCTCCGGCCTCGGCCCGGTGGCGAAGAAGCTGGAGGACGTCTCCAACATCGCTGTCGTCCGCCTCGGCGACCGCGACATCGTCCGTCACCCCCTCGTCGCCGAGATGCTTGGGGTTCTTTAGGCGCCAAGACCGTTCGGCCCTTCTCCCCTTGCGGGAGAAGGTGTCGGCGCAGCCGACGGATGAGGGGTCGTGCAGGCCTTTCGGCCACGGTGGCGAGGCAGCGCCAAAAGACGCAACAGACAGCGCCTGCGGTGCTCGGTGAACTGGGTAGGGAAACGCCCCCCTCATCCGCCTCGCTTCGCGCGCCGCCTTCTCCCGTGGGGCAGAAGGACGCTAGCGCCCTAAGCCGCCTCGGTCTGGAAGCTCAGCATCTGGTCGTTCAGCGCCCGCTCGAACGCCGGCCTCGCCTCGCAGCGCTCGAGATACGGCCCCAGCACCGGATGCGCCGTCACGAGATCGGTGTCGCGCAAGATGCGCAGCACGGTGGCCATCATCAGGTCGCCGGCGGTGAACTCGCCTTCGAGGTAGGCCTTGTCGCCGAGCCAGGCGGCGAGCTCGTCCAGCCGTTTGCGCGTCCAGGCCTCCGCCTGCGGCCGGCGCTCGGCGGCCCAGGCCTCTTCCGCATGGAACAGGTCCAGGCCGGCCAGTTCTTGTGCCGCGGGCTCGATGGTGTTGAGCGCGGAGAACAGCCAGCAGATGGCCCTCGCCCGCGCCTTCGGGTCGGCCGGCAGCAGCGCCTCGCTCTGCTGGCCGATGTGCAGGACGATCGCGCCGGACTCGAACAGGATCAGGTCGTCCTCGGCATAGACCGGCACCTGCCCGTAGGGCTGGCACGCCCGGTAGGCCGGCGTGTTCTGGTCGTCGCCCAGACCAATCAGCCATTCCTGATAGTCGAGCCCAGCTTCCTCCAGCGCCCAGCGCACCCGCAGGTCGCGAACCACGCCCTGGGCGAAATCGGGAACCCACTTGTACGAATAGACTGTGATCATTGGACCGGCTCCTGGACCTGGGTTTCAAGATAGGCCCGCTCGCTGTCGAACGCCTCGCTCCAGCCGCCGACGTGGCTGTCGCGGCGCGGGACGTTCTCGAAAGGGGTCTGGTGGAAGGACTGCAGCGTCCCGCCGTCGACGGGCGTGAACGTCAGGGTGACCACCGTCTCCGGGTCAGGCTCGCCATTCAGCCACCGGAAAGTCATGACGATGCGCCGGTCCGGCTCGATCTCCAGGTAGCGGCCGCCCATCCGCGCCTCGCCGTGCTGGGCCGAGACCATGGTCGCGCTCCAGTCGCCGCCCTCGCGGAAGTCGAGGTCCGCCTGGGTGCAGGTGAAGCCCACCGGGCCCAGCCAGGCCTTGAAGTGCCGGGCGCTCGCCCACATCGCGAAGACCAGGTCGGGTGGCGCGGCGAACACCCGGTCGATCAGCAGCTCGTCGTCGGCCACGGCTCTACTCGCCATCGTGGTCCTCCTTCTGAATCTCGGCCAGGTACTGGTCCATGCCGTCGAACGCGCCCTGCCAGAACCGGCGGTAGCGCCCCATCCAATCGTCGGCCGCGCGCAACGTCCGCAACTCCAACCTGCAAGGCCGGCGCTGTGCCTCACGCCCCTGGGAAATCAGGCCCGCGGCCTGCAGCACCTTCAGGTGGCGCGAGATCGCCGGCAGGCTGATCTCGAAGGGTTGGGCCAGTTCGCCGACCGTAGCCTCTCCCTCGCTTAGCCGCGCCAGGATCGCGCGGCGGGTGGGATCGGCCAGGGCGGCGAAGGTGGCGCTGAGCGGATCGAGCTGCGACATCATTAGCTATTTCGTTAAATAACACACTCGTTAAATAGAAACGTCTCGCCTGCGTCAACCCCGCCCTTGCGCGAGTCTATCTCCCACAGTAGATAGTTTGGCGACCTAACTAATATGCCCGACACGCCGCCCGACATCATTGCTCTCGCCGAAGCCCTCCGGCCCGCCCTGCTGCGTGTCTCGCGGCGGCTGCGGCTGGAGGCGCAGAAGGTTGGACTGTCGGCCCAGGACGCCCTGCTTCTGGGCCACATCACCAAGCACCCGGGAATCGGGGTCAGCGCCCTGGCCGAGGCGGAGAAGATCACCCGCCCCACCATGAGCGCCCACATCAAGCGCCTGGAAGCCGAGGGCCTGGTAGCGCGCAGCGACGACGCTGAGGACGGCCGCCGCTCGGGATTGACGATCACCGACGCCGGCACGCGCAAGCTGGACGTCATACGCCGCGAGCGGAACGACTGGCTGGCGGCACGCCTCGCCCGCCTCGCCCCCGAGGAGCGCGCGCTGATCGAGGCCGCGACCGGCCCCCTCCTCCGACTGGTGGATGCATGAGCCCGACGGACGAGCCGCTGCAGGGCGCCGCGCCGGAGGCCGCCGCGCCGAAGGACGCCGGCGAAGCGGTCCGCGGCTGGCTGATCCCGGCCATCATCGGCTCGGCCATGCTGATGCAGACGCTGAACGCCACGGTGATCACCAACGCCTTGCCGGCGATGGCCCGCACATTCGGCGTCGAGCCGCTGCGACTCAACATCGCCATCACCGTCTACCTGCTCTCGTCCGCGATCTTCCTGCCGCTGTCGGGCTGGCTAGCCGACCGCTTCGGGGCGCGGCGGGTCTTCATGATCTCGATCGTGCTCTACGCCGCCGGCTCCGCGGCTTGCGGCTTCACCGGCGCGCTGTGGCAGTTGATCCTGTTCCGCTTCATCCAGGGCGCGGCAGGCGCAACGCTGATGCCGGTCGGCCGGCTCGTGTTGCTGCGCACCACGCCGAAGAGCGAGTTGGTGGGCGCGCTCTCGGTGGTGACCATGCCGGCGCTACTGGGCCCTGTTGTCGGTCCCGTCATCGGCGGCGCGATCGTCACCTTCGCGGACTGGCGCTGGATCTTCTTCATGAACCTGCCGATCGCTGCGGTCGGCCTCTTCCTGGTGAATCGCCACGTGCCCGAGGTGCGCGAGCAGGATCCGCCGCCCGTCGATGTTCCCGGCATCGTCCTCACCGGCCTCGGTCTCGCCGCGCTCATCTTCGGCTTCGAGAACCTCGGTCGCGACGCGCTGAGTTCACTCGCGGTGGCCGGCCTCTTCGTCGTTGGCGCCCTCAGCTTGGCGATCTACGGCTGGCACGCCGGGCACACCCCGCACGCCGTGGTCCACCTCGAGATCTTCCGTAAGAAGACCTTCGCCGCGTCGGTCATCGGCGGCGGCTTCATGCGTGTCGCCATGGGGGCGAATCCCTTCCTGCTCGCCATGCTGCTCCAGGTCGCGTTCGGCATGAGCGCGTTCGCCGCCGGGACCATGACCTTCATCTCGGCCGTCGGCGCCCTGGTGATGAAGACCACCGCCCCACCCATCCTGCGCCGCTTCGGCTTCCGTTCCGTGCTGCTGGTGAACGCCGTGATCGTCGGCCTGAGTTTCATCGCCTACGCCTTCTTCCGGCCCGACTGGCCACACTGGGCCATCATGCTGGTGCTGGGCGTCGGGGGCTTCTTCCGCTCGCTTCAGTTCACCTCGCTGAACGGCCTCGCCTACGCGGACATAGAATCGGACGAGATGAGCCGCGCCGCCACCACCTCCTCGATGGTGCAGCAGCTGGTGCAATCCATCGGCATCGGGCTGTCGGCCAGCCTCCTGCACATCCTCATGGTCTGGCGCGGCGCCGACCGACTGACGGCCGAGGTGGTGTCGCCCGCCTTCGTAATCATCGGCCTGGTGACCATGATCTCGATGATCTGGTTCGCCCGTCTGCCGGCGGACGCGGGGGATGAGATGAACGGTCGGAAACCCGCCTAGGAATGGCCTTCCCGGCCGCCTAAGTTGCGCGCTTCGTTTCTTGCCGCCCGAGTCCCTGAAGATGAAATTTCTTGCCGCCGCCGCCGCCCTCGCCGTGGCGACCGCCGCCCCTGCCCTCGCCGTCGCGGCGCCGGCGAAGCCCGCGGCGTCCAAGCGGATCGTCCTGCCGGCCGATGTGCGGCCAGACCGCTACGACATCACCATCCGTCCCGACGCGGCCAACCTGAAGTTCTCGGGCGTGGCCAAGATCGACGTCACCGTCCTCAAGCCCACCGACCGGATCGTGCTCAACGCCGCCGACCTGGCGTTCGGCAAGGTCGGCCTCGCGGGCCGCGACGCCGCGCCGAAGATCGTGCTGGACGACCAGCAGCAGACCGCCGCCTTCGTCTTCGACAAGCCCTTGACCCCGGGCAAGTACACGCTGTCCATCGATTACACGGGCAAGATCTACCAGCAGGCCTCGGGCCTGTTCGCCCTGGACTACGAGGACGCCGACGGCACGAAGCATCGGGCGCTTTTCACCCAGTTCGAGAACTCGGACGCCCGCCGCTTCGCCCCCATGTGGGACGAGCCGGGCGTGAAGTCGGTCTTCTCCCTGAGCGTCGAGGCGCCCGCCGGCCAGATGGCCGTCTCGAACATGCCGGGAACCGAACAGGACGCCGGCGGCCGCCACCTCGTCCGCTTCGCCGACAGCCCGAAGATGAGCTCCTACCTGCTGTTCCTGGCGCTCGGGGATTTCGAGCGTATCCACAAGCAGGTCGGCAAGACCGACGTGGGAGTTATCGTGCGCAAGGGCGACGCGGCTCGGGGCGAGTTCGCCCTCGATGCCGCCGTCAAGCTGCTGCCCTACTACGAGGACTGGTTCGGCACGCCCTACCCCCTGCCCAAGCTCGACCTCGTCGCCGGCCCCGGCAACAGCCAGTTCTTCGCGGCCATGGAGAACTGGGGCGCCATCTTCTACTTCGACTACGCGCTGCTGATCGATCCGAAGCTCTCCACCGAGGCCGACAAGCAGAACGTCTTCATCGTCGTGGCCCACGAGATGGCCCACCAGTGGTTCGGCGACCTGGTCACCATGGCCTGGTGGGACGACCTCTGGCTGAACGAGGGCTTCGCCTCGTGGATGGAGAACAAGGCCACCGATCACTTCCACCCCGAGTGGAAGGTCTGGCTCTCCACCCAGGCCGGCCAGCAGAGCGCCATGCGCCTGGACAGCCGCGCGGGCACCCATCCGGTGATCGCCGACATCCCCGACGTGTTCGCCGCCGCCAACGCCTTCGACGCCATCACCTACCAGAAGGGCCAGGCGGTCATCCGCATGCTGGAGACCTACGTCGGCGAGGACGCCTTCCGGGCGGGCGTGCAGGCGTACATCAAGGACCACGCCTACCGGAACGCGGTCAGCGGGGACCTCTGGAACGCGCTCGGCAAGGTCGCCCCGTCGAAGAAGGTCGTCGATGTCGCGCATGACTTTCTGCTGCAGCCCGGCGTGCCGCTCATCCGCGCGAAGGAAGTCGGCTCCGGGGTCGTGCTGACCCAGGAGCGCTTCGGCGTCGACGCCAGCCAGCGCAAGCCGCAGACTTGGCGCACACCGGTGGCCGTCCAGGCCGCCAACGGCCAGTGGCAGGAGCTTGTCAGCGCCACCGCGCCGAAGACCGTGCCGGCCCAGGCCCCCGTCGTGATCAACGCCGGCCAGACCGGCTACCTCCGCAGCGCCTATTCGCCCGACCTCTGGGCGAAGCTGACGCCGGACTTCCCGAAGC
This sequence comes from Phenylobacterium sp., assembly GCF_024508875.1. Taxonomy (GTDB): domain Bacteria; phylum Pseudomonadota; class Alphaproteobacteria; order Caulobacterales; family Caulobacteraceae; genus Phenylobacterium. The sequence continues at coordinate 30,801 of NZ_JANINU010000056.1, read as the reverse complement.
TGTCCGCCGCGGACCAGCTTGGCCTGCTCTACGACAGCCGCGCCCTGGGCGAAGCGGGCCTGGCGCCCATGAGCGACTTCCTGGCCTTGGCGAAGAACACGCCGGCCGACGCCGACCCGGTCGTCGTCGACGCCCTCTCCGGCCAGCTTGGCGCCCTCGACTGGCTGTACGACGGTCGCAGCGGTCAGGCCGCCTACCGGACGTTCGCCCGCGCCCGCCTGGCGCCGGTCGCCGCTCGCCTGGGCTGGGACTCAAAGGCGGGGGAAAGCGACAACGCCGCCGTCACGCGCCGCACCGTCCTCAGCCAACTGGGCGAGCTGGGCGACGCCGCGACCGTAGCGGAGGCCCGCCGCCGCTTCGACGCTTGGCTCAACGATCCGTCCACGCTCACCGGCGCCCAGCGGCGCACCGTCCTCTCCATCGTCGCCGCCAACGCCGACCCGGCGACCTGGGAAGCGATCCACGAAAAGGCCAAGGCGTCGAAGGACGCCACCGACCGCGCCCGCCTCTACGCCTACCTGGGCTCGAGCGCCGATCCGGCGCTCGCCGATCGCACCCTGGCCCTGGCCCTGAGCGGCGAACCGCAACCGACCGAAGTGCCCGGCCTCATCGCGGCGGTCTCCGGGATGTTCCCCGACAAGGCCTACGACTTCGCCATCGCGAACCGGGCCAAGCTGGAAGAATTCCTCGAACCCACCAGCCGCATCACCTACTTCGCCGGACTCGGCGACGGCTCGCGCGATCCGGCGATGCTGGACAAGCTTGCGAGGCTGAAGGCCACGGTGCCGGCGTCCACCCGCGGCGAAGTCGAGAAGGCCGAAGCGGCCGTCCGTTATCGTTTGGGCGTCATCAAGGACCGCGTGCCGGAGATGGACCGCTGGCTATCGGCGAACGGCGGGTAAGCCGTCCGCTTACTCGCAGGGCGCCGTCTCGCCTGTGTCGGGGTCGATACGGAAGCACTGGCGCTCGCCGGTTTCCAGGTCCTCGACATAGAGGCTCACGTCGTCTTCGAACCCGGCCACGGGATGGTGTTCGCCGAGGAAGTGCAAGGCGGCGTCCTCGAAACTGACGCCTTCGACGACATGCGCGCGAGAGGCCATCTCGGCGACGCCGTGGACACAGAAGCGGCGCGGAAGGGGCTCGGTCATGCGCCCTCAACGCGCGACCCGGCCCTTTGGATTCAACCCGCGGCGTAAACCTGTGGACGGAGCGGCTTGATCCGCACCGAAAGCCCGGGCGTCACGCCCGGCGGCAGCGTCGGCCCGTGGCCGACCAGCTCCATAGGCGCGCCTTCCACCAGGCAGTCGATCCGCACGTCCGGTCCGCGCTGCGCCACGCCCTTCACCTCGGCCGCCAGCCCGGCGCCGTCGGCCGGCGCGAAGGCCACCTCGTCCGGACGGAAGAACACCTCGACGGCGCCCTGCGGCGCGCCGGTCGGCGCGGCCGATTCCCAGTCGGCCACCCGCAACCGCGCGCCCTCGACCACGCCGCGGAGCCGGCAGGCCTGGCCCAGGAAGTCGAAGACGAACGGATTGGCCGGATGCTCGTACACCTCGTTCGGCGCCCCCAACTGGACCAGCTCGCCGTCCTTCAGGATCGCCACGCGGTCGGCCAGGTCCAACGCCTCCTCCTGGTCGTGGGTCACGAAGACGGTGGTCACACCAGCGCGGTCGTGCAGCTCGCGCAGCCAGCGGCGCAGCTCACGGCGCACCTGGGCGTCCAACGCGCCGAACGGCTCGTCCAGCAGCAGCATCTTGGGCTCGATGGCCAGCGCCCGGGCCAGGGCCACGCGCTGCCGCTGGCCGCCCGAGAGCTGCGAGGGAAAGCGCTTGTCGAGCCCTTCGAGCTGCACGAGTTGCAGCAGGTGGTTCACCCGGTCGGCGATCTCGGACTTGCTGGGCTTTTCCGACCGCTTCCGTACCGTGAGGCCGAAGGCGATATTCTGGGCCACGGTCATGTGGCGGAACAGGGCGTAGTGCTGGAACACCATGCCCACCTTCCGCCGGCGCACGGGCAGCGCCAGAAAGTCCTCGTCGCCGAAGCGCACCTCGCCCGCGTCGGGCTTCTCCAGCCCGGCCAGCACGCGCAGCAGCGTGGTCTTGCCCGAGCCCGACGGGCCGAGCAGCGCCAGGAACTCCTTGTCCTTGGCCTGGAGCGAGACGTTCTTCAGCGCCGGGAAGCGGCCGAAGGCCTTCGAGACCCCTTTGATCTCGAGCGCGGTCGCGGAGCTAGTGTCGTCGGCCTGCCGAAAGTTCACCGGAATGACGCCATTCGAGGACGGTCTTGAGGACCAGGGTGACGAGCCCGAGGCCGGCCAGGATCGAGGCTGCCGCGAATGCGCCGACGAATTCGTAGTCATTGTAGAGCACCTCGACGTGGAGCGGCAAAGTGGTGGTCACACCCCTCACGCTGCCGGAGACGACGGAGACCGCGCCAAACTCACCCATGGCGCGGGCGTTGCACAGGAGGACGCCGTACAGCAGCGCCCACTTGATGTTGGGTAGCGTCACCCGCCGGAAAGTGGTCCAGCCGCCGGCGCCGAGCGTCAGCGCCGCGGCCTCCTCGTCGGCGCCCTGGTCCTGCATGAGCGGGATCAGCTCGCGCGCAACGAACGGCAGGGTCACAAGCACCGTGGCCAAGACCAGGCCGCTCGTGGCGAAGATGATCTTGATGTCGTGGTCGCGCAGCCACTCGCCGAACCAGCCTTGGGCGCCGAACAGCAGGACCCAGACCAGGCCCGAGACCACGGGCGACATCGAGAACGGCAGGTCGATGAAGGTGACCAGCAGGCTCTTGCCCTTGAACTCGAACCTGGCGATCGCCCAGGCGGCCGCCACGCCGAAGACGGCGTTCAGCGGCACCGAGATCGCGGCCACGGTCAGGGTGAGGCGGATGGCGTGCAGTGCGTCTGGGTGGGTCAGCGGTTCGATGTAGGCGCCGAGGCCCTTGGCGAGGGCTTGGTGGAACACCACGCCCAGCGGCAGGACGATCAGCACGCCCAGCACCGCCAGCGTGGCGGCCAGCATCAGGGGCGCAAGGCCCGGCAGGCGGAGGGTCGGGTTCATGCGCGGCCCCGGCGAGCCAGGAAGATCTGCAGGAAGTTTACGCCCAGCAGCGCGCCGAACGAGATGACCAGCATCGCCAGCCCCACGGTCGCGGCCCCGGCGTAGTCGTACTGTTCCAGCTTGATCACGATCAGCAGCGGGGCGATCTCCGACTTCAGCGGCATGTTGCCGGCGATGAAGATCACGCTGCCGTACTCGCCGACCGCGCGGGCGAAAGCCAGGCTGAAGCCGGAGATCAGCGCCGGCAGCACGGCCGGCAGCACCACCATCCGGAAGCGCTGGAACGTCGTGGCGCCCAGCGTCTGGGCGGCTTCCTCGACCTCGCGGTCCAGGTCCTGCAGCACGGGCTGCACCGTCCGCACCACGAAAGGCAACCCGATGAACAGCAGCGCAATGTAGATCCCGATCGGGTTGTAGGCCGTCTTGAGGCCGAACTGCGCGAACTGCTCGCCCAGCACGCCCGTCGGGCCGTAGATGGCGGTCAGCGCGATGCCCGCCACCGCCGTCGGCAGGGCGAAGGGCAGGTCCACGAAGGCGTCGACGATCCGCCGGCCGGGAAATTCGTAGCGGGTTAGGGTCCAGGCCACCATCAGGCCCAGCGGCACATTGGTGAGCGCCGCCAGCAGCGACGTCCCGAAGCTGAGCCGCAGAGCCGCCAGCACCCGGTCCTCGGTCAGCGTCGCCCACACCCCGTGCAGGCCCGCCTCCCACGGCCGCAGCACGAGCGCGGCCAGCGGCAGGACAACGATCAAGCCGAGGTAGGTGAGCGTCCAGCCCATCGCGAGCGGGAAGCCCGGCAGGATGCTGGGCTCCTTCCAACGCGTGCGAGGCTTGCCCGCGACGGGCGCCAGGGCGGCGACGGTCATGCGGGGGCTATCGCTTGTAGATGCGGTCGAAGACGCCGCCGTCGGCAAAGTGCGTCGCCTGGGCCTTCTGCCAGCCGCCGAACTGCTGGTCGACCGTCACCAACGGGATTTTCTTGAACTTGGCCCCGTACTTGGCGAGCGCCTTGGCATCGCGCGGCCGGAAGTGGTTCTTGCCGATGAGGTCCTGGGCCCTCGGGCTGTAGAGGAAGCGCAGGTACTGCTGCGCCGCAGCGCGCGTCCCGTGCCGGTCGACGTTCTTGTCGACCAGCGCCACCGTCGGCTCGGCCAGGATCGACAGGCTGGGGTAGACGATGTCGAACTTCGGGCCGAACTCCTCGATCGAGAGGTAGGCCTCGTTCTCCCAGGCCAGGAGCACGTCGCCCAGACCCCGCTCGGCAAACGTCGTGGTCGAGCCGCGGGCGCCGGTGTCCAGCACGGGCACGTTCTTGAACAGCGCCGACAGATAGGCCTCGGCCTTGGCTGGCGAACCGCCGGGCTGCTTGAGCGCCCAGGCGTAGGCCGCCAAATAGTTCCAGCGCGCGCCGCCCGACGTCTTCGGATTGGGCGTGATCACCTGGACGCCCGGCCTGATCAGGTCGCCCCAGTCCTTGATCCCCTTGGGATTGCCCTTCCGGACCAGGAACACGATGGTCGAATTGTAGGGGCAGGAGTTGTTCGGCAGGCGGCTCTGCCAATTGGCCGGCAGCAGCTTCCCGCGCGCGGCGATCTCGTCGATGTCGTAGGCCAGCGCCAGGGTGACAACGTCGGCCTCGAGGCCATCGATCACCGCCCGAGCCTGCTTGCCCGATCCGCCGTGGCTCTGCTGGATTGTGGGCGCGCCTTTGCCGCCGTTGGCCTTCCACCATTCGACGAAGGCCGCGTTGACGTCCTTGTAGAGTTCGCGCGTCGGATCGTAGCTGACGTTCAGCAGCTTGGGGCCGGACGCCTGCGCCAGCGCGGCGTCCGGCAAGGCGGCTGCGGCCATCGCGGCGCCCACGGCGAGAAGCCGGCGGCGGTCGAGAGTCGGATCGAACGTCATGGCGAAGGTTCCTAAAAGGTCGCAGGCCTAGAACGCGTACTGAGGGCCGGAGGCGCCGCGCAGGCGCGCGCCTCGCTAAGCCGGTCACGCTAGATAGGCCCCACCATTCCCATCAGTGAAGTGGGATTAAGATAGAAGCGGCCACAGAATTTCTGTGACCGTCCCCGGCGTTTGTCACGTGCTTCGAGCGTTCGGCGGCTCAGAACGCCGCCTTGAGGGTGACGCCCCAGGTGCGCGGGTCGCCCGGCTGGCCGGCGATCAGGCCGGTATTGCTGGGGCCCACGGCCAGCAGCTCGAAGTAGTTCTCGTCGAAGGCGTTGCGCACCCAGCCGTAGACATTGAGACCGTCGGGCGTGCGGAAGCCAGCCCGGAAGTTCGACAGCGAATAGCCGTCCACCCAGGTGTAGATCGACGGCGAGGCGTTCGACGAGAAGTTGGAGCGATAGCTGCCGTCATAGCCGAGATAGATCTCGCCCTCCTTGCCGAGGAAGGTCGTCGGCAGGTTAGCCTCGGCGCCGAACGAGAAGCTCCACTTCGACACGCCCGGCAGGCGCTGGCCCGAGATGTCGCAGTTGGCCGGGCTCAGGCCGCCGGGCGTGCCGGGCGCGCTGGGCGTCTGACCCGCCGCCACCGTCGTGCCGCCGGCCAGTTCGGGCGGGCACGGCGCGTCGACGAACTTGCGGTAGGTGGCGTCGGTATAGGCGCCGTTGGCGTAGGCGGTGAACCGCTCGCTGGGCCTCACGGCGAAGTCGAACTCGAAGCCCTGGCTGCGAACCTTGCCGGCGTTGGCGAGATAGCCCCGCAGGACACCGAGCTGCCCGTTGGTCACGGTGGCCTGGTAGTCCTTGATGTCGGTCCGGAAGGCTGAGACGTTCAGTGTCGCGCGGCGGTCCCAGAACTGGGTCTTCACCCCCGCCTCGAAGTGATCCACGTCCTCGGGCTTGATCCGCCCCGCCGCCAGGATCGGATTGCCGGCGGCGTCGGTCGGCAGGCCGTTCTGGTTGATGCCGCCCGTCTTGAAGCTCTTGGCGTAGGTCGCGTAGCCGAACACGTCGGGCGTGAAGCGGTAGCTGGCGGTCAGGTCGTAGCTGAAGTTCCAGTCGCTGAACTCAGGCGTGCTGAGCTGAGGCGTGAAGATCGCGAGCTGCGCCGCGCGCCGGGCGCCGGTCTGGCCAAGCAGGACGGGGACGCCCTGCCCGTCGAAGACCAGGCGCTGATAGAAGCCTTCCTTCTTGTCGTAGTTCAGCCGCACGCCGGGCTGGATCGTGAAGGCGTCGGTGACCTTCCAGCTCGCCTGACCGAACAGGGCGAAGCTGGTGTTCTTGAGGTACTGGGTGTTGCGCGCCACCAGGCCGTCCAGCACCGTAGGATCGTTCGACAGGGCGTTACTGGGCGCGATGTTCCACCGGCTGGAGGCCGGCCCCTGTTGCTCGGTCCCCTGGGTGTCGATCCGCTGCTTGAAGGCGAAGGCGCCGACCACGAAGTCGTACCGCTCGGCGGCGTAGTTGTAGCGCAGCTCCTGGGAATACTGGTCCTGCTGCGAGGGGTTCTGCGACTTCGACACGATCGACAGGCCCAGGAAGTCGCGGTCGTTCTCCGGCTTCCAGTCCCAGAAGCGCCATGCGGTGACGGAGGTCAGCGTCCCCGGCCCCAGGTTCCAGACCACCCGCGCCGAGACGCCGCCGATCTTGTTGCCCGCGTTCAGGTTGGCGTCGACGTCGGTGATGCGGTCGAACGGATTGGTGCTCGCGACCGTGTAGCCCTGGGCCGCGGCCAGGGCGGCGTACTGGCGGTTCAGCGGCCGCTGGGTGGCGCCGGTCCGCACATAGATCTGCGCGCAGCACTCCGCGTCCTGCTTGCTGTAGTCGCCGGCGAAGGTGATCGCCAGGTCGTCATTCGGCTTGAAGAGGACCTGTCCCCGGACCCCGAGGTTGTCCTGCCCGTTCACCCACTGGCGGCTGGTGACGTTGTAGATCGTGCCCCGCCGCGTGGTCGTCGAGATCGCCAGGCGCGCCGCGACGGTGTCGGACAGCGGGCCCGAGATCGCCGCTTTGGCCTGTTTGAAGCTCAGGTTTCCGGCGGAGACCTCGGCCTTGGCTTCGAAGTCGAACGTCGGCTGGTTGGTGGTGATGTTCACCGCGCCCGCGGTGGTGTTCTTGCCGTACAGCGTGCCCTGGGGGCCCCGCAGCACCTCGATCCGCGAGACGTCCAGGAAGTCGAACGTCGCGGTGGCTACCCGGGCGTTGTAGACGTCGTCGATATAGAAGCCGACGCCCTGTTCGAAGCCGTCGCTGGTCAGGCCGAACGGCACGCCGAGACCTCGGATGTTCACCGAGGTGTTGCGCGGGTTGGTCGAATAATACTGCAGCGTCGGCGTGAGCTGCTGCAGGCGCCCGACGTTGAACGCACCCGTCGAATCCACCTTGTCGGCGCTTACCACCGAGATCGCCAGCGGGACGGACTGCACCGTCTCCTCGCGCCGGCGGGCCGTGACCGTCACCTCCCCGACCGTCGCACCGGCCTCCGTGTCCGGCGCCTCCGCCACGGCGTCGACGGCCGGCGGCGAAGCGGCCGGCTGGGCCAGAGCGGCCGACGCCGTCCCGCAGAGCAGCAGTCCAAGGAAGGCGGCGGGCGCGGCTTTGCGGTGCGCAGGCGAAATCATCTCGGGTCCCCTCATTTTCGTTGAGGGGACCTTAGACCTATAATTCCTATCGGCTAGATCGGATTAACCTGAGCCGGCGCGCAGATTTCCTAAAGCCTACTCAGCGGCCATCAGCACGCGGCCCGAGGTGAGCGACGTCTTGGTCGCCAGCTCGGCCTTCGCCTGCTCGTACTCGTCGGACAGCTTGTCGACATACTCCGCCACGGTCGGCACGCCCTTCACCGCCCCGATGCCCTGGCCGCAGCCCCAGATATCGCGCCAGGCCTTTGACTTCTGGTTGCCGCCCGAGCCGAAGTTCATCTTCGACGGGTCGGACTGGGGCAGGTTGTCGGGGTCCATGCCCGCCGCGACGATCGACGGCTTGAGATAGTTGCCGTGCACGCCGGTGAAGAGGTTCGAATAGACGATGTCGTCGCCGCTCGAGGCGACAATCATGTCCTTGTAGGCCTGGTCGGCGTTGGCCTCCTGCGTGGCGATGAAGGCCGAGCCCATGTAGGCCAGGTCCGCGCCCATCGCCTGCGCGCCCAGGATCGCCCGGCCGTTGGCGATCGAACCCGACAGCGCGATCGGGCCGTCGAACCACTCGCGCAGCTCCTGCACCAGGGCGAAGGGCGAGAGCTGGCCGGCGTGGCCGCCGGCGCCCGCCGCCACGGCGATCAGGCCGTCAGCGCCCTTCTCCACCGCCTTGCGGCCGAAGCGGTCGTTGATGATGTCGTGCAGCACCACGCCGCCGTAGCTGTGGACCGCGGCGTTCACGTCCTCGCGCGCGCCCAGCGAGGTGATGACGATCGGCGCCTTCCACCTCGTGGAGGCCTCCAGGTCGTGCTCCAGGCGGTCGTTGGTCTTGTGGACGATGTGGTTCACCGCGAACGGCGCCGACGGGCGCTCCGGGTGGTCGCGGTCCCATTCGGCCAGTTCTTCCGTGATCCGGTGCAGCCACTCGTCCAGCAGCGAGGCCGGTCGCGCGTTCAGCGCCGGGAACGAGCCCACGATGCCGGCCTTGCACTGCGCGATCACCAGGTCCGGGACCGAGATGATGAACAGCGGGCTGGCGATCACCGGCAGGCGGAGGCGGTCGCGGAGAACGGGCGGCAGGGCCATGGGGTTCGGATCCTCGATGGGTTTATTTGATTTACAATGTACGTCTATGAGACATGCCGGGCAACACCCCTGCCTGCGCGCGGATGTTGCCACCCTGACCCCAGGTCACCAAAGCCCGTAGGTCGGCCCGGCCCTTCCGGTGCGTGAACTTGACGCTGGCGCGTGCGGGGGCGCAATTCCCGCCATGGCCGACACAAGCGTTCTCGACCCCGGAATTCCGCCCGCAGACGAGGCCGCCTGGCGCGCCCTGGTCGCCAAGACGCTGGGCGACAAGCCCTTCGAAAGCCTGACGAAGTCCACCGTCGAGGGCCTGCCGATCGCGCCGCTCTATGCCGCGTCCGAGGCGCCGGCCTGTTTTCCGACCCGCCCGTTCGACTCCGAGCGCCCTTGGGACCTGCGCGTGCTGTCGGCGCAGGCGGACCCGGCGAAGGCCAACGCCGAACTCCTGGCCGATCTCGAGAACGGCGCCGCCTCGGTGATCGTCAAGGGCCACGCCAGCGCCGACGCCCTGGCGCGCGTCCTGAAGGACGTCATCCTCGAACTGGCGCCCGTGGGCCTCGACGCCAGCTTCCTGGGCCCCAGGGCGGCGGACGCCCTGCACGCCGTCGCCAAGTCCTCGCCCGGCGCCAAGCTCAACTTCCACATGGACCCGCTCGGCGCCTTCGCCGAAGCAGGCGCCAGCCCGGGACCTGTCGAGAGCCATATCGTCAGCGCCGCCACCGTCGGCGTACGTCACGCCCAGACCTATCCGCAGGCCCAGCTCTTCCTGGCCTCGGGCCGCGTGGCGCACGAGGCCGGCGCCGGCGAGGCGATGGAGGTCGCGTTCGCCGCCGCGTCGGCCATCGCCTACGCCAAGGCCCTGGTGCGCGCCGGCTTGCCGGTCGCCGAGGCCTTCGCGCGCATCACCCTCGGCCTCGCGGCCGACGGCGACTACTTCCTGACGCTGGCGAAGCTGCGAGCGGCCCGCGCCGTCTTCGCCCGCATCGCCACGGCGTCCGGCGCCGCGGCGCAGGGCCGGATCGAGGCCCGCTCCTCGCGCCGGATGCTCACCGCCATGGATCCCTGGACGAACATGATCCGGCTCACCGCCGCCGGGTTCGGCGCGGCCGCGGGCGGAGCCGACGCCCTGGTGCTGGGGAACTTCACCGACGCGCTGGGCCAGCCCACCGCCTTCGGCCGCCGCCAGAGCCGCAACACCCAGCTCGTCCTGATGGAGGAGGCCGCCGTCGGCCGCGTCGCCGACCCCGCCGCCGGCTCGGGCTACATCGAGGCCCTCACCGACCAGATCGCCCGCGAGGCCTGGAGCCGCCTGCAAGCCATCGAGGCTGCCGGGGGGATCATCTCCGCCCTGGAGAAAGGCCTCGTCGCCAACGACGTCGTCGCCGCCGTCGCGGCCCGCGGCGAGCCGAAGATTCTCGGCGTCACGGCCTTCCCGCCGGCCGATCAGGCGGCGGTGGACGTCGACAAGGCCTCGCCCGCGACGCTCGACACCGAGGCCGCGCGCCTGCCGGGACCGGACGGCAAATGTCCGGCGCTGAAGCCCATGCGGCTGTCCGAAAAGCACGAGGTGACGGCGTGAGCTTCCCCGACTTCTCCACCCTGCCCTTCGACGGCGACGTGGGAACGTTCGCCAAGCCCACCGGCGCGGCCTGGACCACGCCCGAAGGGATCGATGTGCGCCCTGCCTACGAGGCCGGCGATGTCGAAGGCCTCGCTGTCCTCGGCGGCTATCCGGGCCTGGCCCCGTTCGTCCGCGGCCCCTACCCGACCATGTACGCCACGAACCCGTGGACGATCCGCCAGTACGCGGGCTTCTCCACGGCCGAGGACTCCAACGCCTTCTACCGCCGCAACCTAGCGGCTGGGCAGATGGGCTTGTCTATCGCCTTCGACCTCGCCACCCACCGCGGCTACGACTCTGATCACCCGCGCGTGACTGGCGACGTGGGCATGGCTGGCGTCGCGATCGACTCGATCCTCGACATGCGGACGCTCTTCGACGGCATCCCGCTCGACAAGATGACCGTTTCGATGACCATGAACGGCGCCGTGCTGCCGATCCTGGCGCTCTACATCGTGGCGGCGGAAGAACAGGGCGTGCCGCACGAGAAGCTGGCCGGCACGATCCAGAACGACATCCTGAAGGAGTTCCTGACCCGGAATACCTACATCTATCCGCCCGGCCCCTCGATGCGGATCATCGCGGACATCTTCGCCTACACGTCGAAGGAAATGCCGCGCTTCAACTCGATCTCGATCAGCGGCTACCACATGCAGGAAGCCGGGGCGACGCTGGACCTCGAGCTGGCCTACACCCTGGCCGACGGCATCGAGTACGTCCGGGCCGGCGTCGCCGCGGGCATGACGGTCGACCAGTTCGCGCCGCGCCTGTCCTTCTTCTGGTGCGCGGGCATGAACATGTTCATGGAGGTCGCCAAGCAGCGCGCGAGCCGCCTGCTCTGGGCCAAGCTGATGAAGGCCAACTTCGACCCGAAGGACGCCCGCTCGCTCGCGCTGCGCGCCCACACCCAGACCAGCGGTTGGTCCCTGGCCGCCCAAGACGTCTTCAACAACGTGCCGCGCACAGCCATCGAGGCCATGGGCGCCACCGGCGGCCAGACCCAGAGCCTGCACACCAACTCGCTGGACGAAGCCCTGGCTCTGCCGACGGACTTCTCGGCCCGCATCGCGCGCAACACCCAGCTCTTCCTGCAGATGGAGAGCGGCCAGCCCCGCGTGGTCGACCCGTGGGGCGGCAGCTTCTACGTCGAACGCCTGACCGCCGACCTGGCCAAGCGCGCGCTGGAGCACATCGCCGAGGTGGAAGCCCTGGGCGGCATGGCCAAGGCCATCGAGGAAGGCCTGCCTAAGCGCCGGATCGAGGAGGCCTCGGCCCGCATCCAGGCGCGCATCGACAGCGCCAAGCAGAGCGTCGTCGGCGTGAACCGCTACCGTCCCGACGTGCCGGACGATATCCCGGTGCTCAAGGTGGACAACACCGCCGTCCGCAACGCCCAGATCGCCAAGCTCAACCGCCTGAAGGCCGAGCGCGACCCCGAGGCCGTGGCCGCCGCCCTCGACGCGCTTACCGCAGGCGCGGCCGGGAACGCGAACCTGTTGGAGCTGTCGGTGAACGCCGCCCGCGCCAAGGCCACCGTGGGCGAGATCAGCTACGCCCTCGAAAAGGTGTTCGGCCGCCACAAGGCCCACGCCGATGCGGTGAAAGGGGTCTACCTCCGCGAGGCGGGCTCGACGCCGGCCTCGGACCGCGCCCGCGCCATGGCCGAGGCCTTCGTCCAGGCCGACGGCCGCAAGCCCCGGATCATGGTCGCCAAGATGGGCCAAGACGGTCACGACCGCGGCCAGAAGGTGATCGCCTCGGGCTTCGCCGACCTCGGCTTCGACGTGGAGATCGGCGACCTGTTTCAGACCCCGGCCGAGGCTGCCGCCGAGGCTGTGGAGACCGGCGTCCACGCCGTCGGCGCCAGCTCGCTCGCGGCGGGCCACCTGACCCTCGTCCCCGAGCTCAAGGCCGAGCTCGCAAAGCTGGGCCGGCCCGACATCCTGGTGTTCGTGGGCGGGGTCATCCCGCCTGAGGACTTCAAGGCCCTTGAGGACATGGGTGTCGCGGCGATCTTCGCGCCCGGCACTGTTGTCCCCGAGGCGGCCATCACGGTCTTGGACCGCCTGAACGAACAGCTCGGCTATGCCCAGGAGCAAGCGGCGCAGTAGCCCTTCGGTCCTTCCCGAAATCAAAGGGCCCGCCCGGATCGCTCCGGGCGGGCCCTCTTCATTTCGCGATCGTGCGGAGCGTCAGCGACCGGTCGTCGGCGGAACCGGCGCGTTGCTGGCCTCGGCGGCGCGGCCGCGGCGGCCGGGCAGCAGAGCCTGGGCGGCCGCCAGTTCGGCCTTGTCGATCGAGCCGTCCTTGTTGGTGTCGATGCGGTCGAAGAAGTTGGCGATCATCTGGCCCATCTGGCCCTTCGCCTCGGCCTTCTGCAGCTTGCCGTCCAGGTTGTCGTCCATCATGCCCATCAGGCGCGTGGGCGCGAACCGCGCGTCGGAGTCGACCTGCTTGGCCGCCGTCTCGTCCAGCCAGCGGAACGAGAGCTGCGTGAACAGCATCTCCTCGTGGCTCTGCTCGCCCCAGGTCACCTTGATGGTCGGGTCGGGGTTCGCCGGGTTGCGCTTGGAGTTGTCGTAGACGTAGTGGGCGATCACTCGCGAGCCGGCCGGGATCTTGATCGGCTTCTCGAAGGTGTAGGCGCGCTGCCAGTTGAAATCGTAGCGCGGCAGGCTGAGCAGCAACGTCTTCTTGCCGTCCGGCGTCTCAAGCCACAGGTCCGACGAATAGGCGCGGTAGTGGGCGTGCGGGAACGCCGAGTAGAGCAGCGCGTCGTTCGGGAACTCGACGTACGCCACTTCCTTGGCCCGCCCCGTGTTCGGGGCGATGGTGATGGTCGGGTCGATCACGACCACGCTACGCATCATCAATTCCGGCGGCTTGTCGTAGAAGTAGACGCCGATCTTCGAGTTATCGACCGCCTCCTTGCCGTACGGCGTGTAGTGCATCTGGAAGCCGATGGCGCCGCCGGCCGGCAGGTAGCTGCCGACGTTCGGAGCGTAGATGTTTGATTCCGAGCCCACGGCGTAGCCGCCCACCGAGCCCTTCCAGCGGGTCTCCGACGATTGGCCGTTGGCCGGCATCTCGCTCATCCAGCCGGTGAGCACGTGGTGCACCGACTGGCGGTCGCCCGGCTTCACGGTGGTGGCGCGGATCCAGCGGCCTTGCGTCTGGGTGTTCGCGATGGCCGGCCGCTGATAGTCGACGATGCCGGAGGCCGGGACTTTGAAGGCCGGAATGTCGATGATCATGTCCGGCTTACCCAGCGGCCACTCGGCCGCCACGTGCTTGACGGCGCCCAGCGGGTCGGTCCCCTCACCGCGCGGCGCGCCGGCTTCGATCCAGTGGACCAGCGTCTTGATCTCGGCCGGCGACAGGTTCTTGTCGTCCGAGAACCTGCCCACGTGCGGATCGGCGTTGTACGGCGGCATCCGGTCGGTGCGGATCACCTCTCGGATCATGGGCGAGAAGCCTTTGACCATCTCGTAGTTGCTCATGGCGAACGGGCCGATGCCGCCTTCCTGGTGGCAGGCCACGCACTTGGCCTCCAGGATCGGCGCCACGTCCTTCACGTAGGTCAGCTTGGCGCCCTGGCCGCGCGCCGGGAACGCGATGGCCGCCCCCGTAGCCGCAGTCGCCGAGGCCGGGACCGGCTGGCCGGCCGCCAGGGCGTCCAGCGCCGCGCCGACGCCCGCGACCGGGCCGCGATAGGCGACGGTCCAGGTCTTCGGATTGATCACGAACGCCTCGGCCGAGCGCGTCACGCCCAGGCTCTCGCCGATCAGTTGGTTGGAGTCCATCAGCACGGGGATCGTGAAACCCGCCTTTTCGGATTCGGCCAGGATCGCCTCGCGGCTGTCCTTCAGGCTCGAGTTCAGCAGCATGAACTCGACGCCCTTGGCGCCATGGGTCGCGGCCAGCGCCTTCAGCGCGGGGGCCTCCCCGCGGATCGCCGCGTCGCCGTTCGCCTGGGTCACGATCACCACCGCCGGCGCGTCACCGAGGCGGTACAGCTCGTGCGCCTCCAGGTTCGCGTCCACCAGCATGAAGTTGTCGACGGACTGCGTTGTCGTGGCCGACGCCGAGATCGCCGAGCCCTTGGCCATGGCGCTGGGCGCCGACTGATCGGTGGCGCAGCTCGACAGCAGCGCGGTGGAAGCCAGCAGGGCCAGGACCCCGTAGCGCGCAGTGGTCATCGATCGTCCCCCAAAGAGTGTTCTTGTCTAGGCGCGAAGTTGAACGCGCCGTCATTTTCCCTGCGGAACATTACACCAATATTTCGAAAACCGGCGGAGCCTATGGCGGCCGTTTCCCGCCAGCCGAACGGCGATCTTCGGGCTATCGGCAAGCCTCCCCGCCCTGGAGCTTCGCCTTGAAGAAACTCGCCACCGTCCTGGCGCTCACCGCCCTCGCGACCGCCGCCCGGGCGGCCGACGCCAACGTCGCCGACGATCGCGCCGCCGTCGCCGCGCTCGACGTCCGGTACCAGGCCGCCGTGAAGGCCAACGACGCGGAGACCATGGCGAAGATCCTGCACCCCGAGATGACGCTGGTGGTCGGCTCCGGGACCGTCATCTCCCGCGACGACCTGCTTCGCGAGGCCCGCGGCGGCGCCATCGCCTACGAAATCCAGGACGAGACGCCCGGGAGCCAGACCGTGCGCATATTCAGCGAGGACACCGCCGTCGTGACCGCAAGGCTGCGCCTGAAATACGTCACGGGCGGCAAGGCCTTCGACCGGACGCTGTGGTTCAGCGATACCTACGTCCGCACGCCGGACGGATGGCGCTACGCCTTCGGCCAAGCCTCGCTGCCCCTGCCGGCGACGCCCTGAGGGGGCGCGGTGCGTCGAGCGGAAACGCCCTCCCCGGGTGCTAGCTGAGGAGGGCGTCCGGCATCGGCCATGCGGCGTCAGCCTCCCGTCTGCGCCTTCCCACCAGGCGCGGCGACGATCATCTGGATCAAGGTCTCGGTGACCCTAGGCTCCAAACCTTCGGTATGACCCTTGTTCTCTCTCACCACATCGGCCACGACCCGTCCATCCTTGCACCCCTGATAGGCGAACAACTCGCCTTTTCCGGGAGCCGCCTTCATGCCCCACACCTTGTAGCCCGCCCGGGAGAAGTCCCAGACGTAGCCGGGCTTGTCGTCGACGATGTCTTTCTGGCGCACCCGCCGCGTGCAGCCGTACTTCTCGGCCCAGGGAGACGTCTCGGGTAGGGCGTCGATCTCCCACTGCCCCACCTCGAAGATATGGGAGAAGTCGCAGGCGGGCGGCGTGTCGGCCGCCATGGGGTTCGCCCCGGCCGGTCGCGGATCCGGCGGCGAGCCGTCGGGCTTGGGCGGGCCGAACTGCTTCACGAACGGCGCCTGGCCGATCCGCCCGCCCGACAGGCTGAGCCAGCCGTCCACCTTGCCCCTGAAATAGTCGCTGCAGACGATCCGGCGCGAGGTGAAGCCGCCCTGGCTATGCCCGGCGAGCCACATCGAGCGGATGTTGGCCTTGCCAAAGCTGTCGAAGACGAAGTCGGTGATGTTCTGCAGGTGCGCGTCGTCCGCCGCGCCATCCCAACGGCGGACCGGAGTCGCGGTGGCTGCGGTAGGGGTCGCCACCACCAGCCGGTACTTCTGCACGTAGTCGGCGGCCGGGAAGTAGTGCCGCTGCCAGTTCCCGATCGAGCCCGCACCATGCAGGTTGAGGATAAAGGTGACCTTCTCGTCCGGCTTCAGGTCGCACGGATAGTCCAGCCAGAACTTGCGGCCGGTCTTCGCGTCGACGACGTTGCCGAGCTCGGCGAGGGCGGGCACACAGGACTCGCCGCTGCAGCGCGCCGGCTGCGGGGTCGTGCACGCGACGCCGCCGACGTCCCGAGCGAGCGCTGGGCTCGCCGCAAGGCTCGCGAGGGCGCCCAGCACCATCAGTTTCATCTTCATCGAGGTTCTCCCTTCCCATCCCGCGGTCTGCCGCCGCGCGGTCACGGCGTAGCATTGGCGCGGCAAGTTTGCCTCGACATTTCAAAAGTTCGGTATGGCGCTACCCACTAGACTGACCTTACGGACGGCGCAGAATCTTCCCTCAAACGGCCCGGCCGACCCATCGCGAGGAAAGATCATGCCCGAAGCTCTCATCATCGACGCCTGCCGCACGCCGCGGGGCATCGGCAAGGTCGGCAAGGGCGCCCTCGCCGACCACCACCCGCAGCGCCTGGCGGCCACCGTGCTCGCCGCCATCGCGCAGCGGAACAACCTGAAGACCGAGGAAGTCGACGACGTGATCTGGGGCACCTCGTCCCAGCGCGGCAAGCAGGGCAACGACCTCGGCCGCATGGCCGCCCTCGACGCCGGCTTCGACGTCCGCGCCTCGGGCATGACCCTGGACCGCTTCTGCGGCTCGGGCATCACCGCGGTGAACCTGGCCGCCGCCCAGATCATGTCGGGCATGGAAGACCTCGTCATCGCCGGCGGCACCGAAATGATGTCCTACACGGCCTCCAGCGCGCCGCAGAATCAGGCGTTCTTCGATGGCCCGGCCCTCATGGACGCCGGCAACACCCACCTGCGCAAACTGCATCCGCAGTCCCACCAGGGCGTTTGCGCGGACGCCATCGCCACGATGGAAGGCATCACCCGCGAAGCCCTGGACGAACTGGCCTATGTCAGCCAGCAGCGCGCCGCCAAGGCGATCGCCGAGGGCCGGTTCGACCGCGCCCTGGTGCCGGTCTACAACGACGACGGCTCCATCGCCCTGGATCGCGAAGAGTTCCCGCGTCCCGAGACCACCCTGGAAGGCCTCGCCTCGCTGAAGCCATCCTTCGCCGCCATGGCCAATGTGCCGATGGACGCGGAGGGCACCACCCTCGCGGGCCTGATCAACCGCGTCTACAGCGACCTGAAGATCCAGCACTTCCACCACGCCGGGAACTCGTCCGGCGTCGTGGACGGCGCCGCGGCTGTCCTGCTGGCCTCGCCGGAATACGCCGACAAGAACGGCCTCAAGGCCCGCGCCCGCGTGGTCGCCATGGCCAACGTCGGCGACAGCCCCACCCTGATGCTCAACGCCCCGGTGCCGGCCGCGAAGAAGGTGCTGAAGAAGGCCGGCCTGACGCCGGACGATATCGACCTGTGGGAGATCAACGAGGCTTTCGCGGTCGTGGCCGAGAAATTCATCCGCGACCTCAACCTCGACCGCGAGAAGGTCAACGTGAACGGCGGCGCCATGGCCCTCGGCCACCCGATCGGCGCCACCGGCTCGATCCTCATCGGCACCATCATCGATGAGCTGGAGCGCCGTGACCTGAAGCGCGGCCTGGTCACCATGTGCGCCGCGGGCGGCATGGCGCCGGCGATCATCGTCGAGCGCATCTGATGCAGCTCACGCGCCAGCGGCGGTTCGTGACGCCGGGGCCGGACGAGACGGTGGAGGCGCTTGCTCTGCGGGCCCTCCCCGACCAGCCGGTCGAGACGGCGGTGGACGCGATCAAGAGCTGGAACCTGCACATCTTCGCCATGCGCAAACCGGCAGGGTTGCTGCTGGGGTCGGACGTGGTGTTCGTCGAGCCGCCGCTGTCGTGACCCCCAGAGCGGACGAGCCGGTCATCGTGTCGGCCGATCTGGTAGCCGGACACGACGGCTCGACCGAACTCCTCGTGCGCCTTCGTCATCCGAACGGCGCCGAGGGCCCCGTGGTCCTCGACGAGGAGACGGGCCTGCGCCTGATGAAGAACTGCGGCGCCGCAGGGCTGGGCGAGCTTGTGGGCCAGTCCTGGCGGCGCATCGTGGAGGGAAGCTGATGTTCGACGTGATCGTACGGAACGGCCTTGTGGTCGACGGCTCGGGAGCCCAGGCGTTCAAGGGCGACGTGGCGGTCAAGGACGGCCGGATCGCCGCCGTCGGCGCCGTGCAGGGCGAAGCGCGCCAGGAGATCGACGCCGGCGGGCGCGTGGTCGCTCCCGGCTTCATCGACCCTCACACCCACTTCGACGTGCAGCTCCTCTGGGACGGCGCCGCCCGCCCCGCCCTGGAGCACGGCGTCACCTGCATCGTGCCCGGCAACTGCTCCCTGTCGCTGGCGCCCCTGCGCGCAGGTGACCGCCGCCAGGTGGTCGGCATGTTCCAGCAGATCGAGGAGATGCCGCCCGAGGCCTTCACCACCGCTTTCGATTGGAGCTGGGAAGATTTCGCGGGCTATCGCGCGGCCATCGAGAAGGCGCTGTCGATCAATGTCGCGCCCCTTGTGGGCCACAGCGTCATCCGCCTCTGGGTCATGGGCCCCGCGTCGCAGCAGCGCGCCGCCACGGCGGACGAGATCGCGGCCATGCAGGACCTGCTGCGCGAGTGCCTCGCCGCCGGCGCCGTGGGCCTGTCCACCAGCTTCGTCGACACCGACGAGAACGGCCGCCCCGTTCCCAGCCGCTTCGCCCAGTTCGAGGAGCTGGACGCCCTCTGCGCGGTCCTGGGCGAGTTCGACCGCATGCTCCAATGCGTGCCGGAATTCTTCGCCACCGACATCACCATCGCGCGCATCGATCAGCTCGCCGAGCTGAGCCTGAAGCACGGGATCACCACCACCTTCTCGCCGGTGTTCGACAACGCCGCCACGCCCGACAACGTCCCGCGGATCATGGCCCGGGTGGAGGAGCAGTTCGCCCGCGGGGCCAAGGTCTGGCCGCAGATGCAGACGCGGCCCCTGGACCTCAGCTTCTCGTTCCTGCGCCCTAGCCTGTATTTTGCCCGCCTGCCCCGCTGGAGCCGTATCCTGCGCCAGGACCTCGACGTGAAGCTCCACGCCCTGCGCGACCCCGAGACCGTCGCCAAGATGGTTGCGGACGCCGGTCCCGACGGCGGCGACAAGATGCTGGGCCGCCTGATCTGCCGCGGGGGCGACGCCGCGCCGGCCGCCATGGTGGGCCGCACCCTGCGCGACATCGCCGCCGAGCGCGGCCAGAGCTGCGCCCAGGCGCTGATCGATCTCAGCCTCGAGAACGGCCTGGACGTCGCGTTCCTCGACGCCTCGCTGGGCCACGAGAACTCCGAGCGGATCGGCCCCATGCTCGCCCACCCGCTCGTCCACATCGGCGCCAGCGACGGCGGCGCGCACCTGGCCTCGTTCTCAACCTACGGCGACACCGGCTATCTGTTCAGCGAGTTCGTCCGCAAGACCGGCGCCATGAGCCTTGAACAGGCCGTCGCGAAGATCACCGGCGAGACGGCGGACATCTGGGGCCTGAAGGATCGTGGCCGGCTGAAGCCCGGCCTGGCCGCCGACATCGTGGTCTTCGACCCCGACACCATCGACCGCGAGGCCGAACTGCCGGCGTTCGACATGCCTGGCGACGGCATGCGTTATGTCCGCGCCGCGCGCGGGGTCGAGACCGTGCTGGTGAACGGCCAGATCGCCTACGCCGATGGCGCGTACACCGCTGCACGGGCCGGAGTTGTCTGCGTCTGACGCGGCAATTCAAGTATTACTGAAAGATTAACGCCATATCGATTTGCGGTATATTGTGCCGCGCCGTTCTTTCGCCCAATTTATCTTTCACCCTCAGGAACTGACAACCGCAACCCGTTGTTGAACAACCGGCGGCGCAAAAGGCGACGTCCCGCACGGAAACAAGCTCTACCTTAGTATTGGGAACATCCCACATGTTCGCCAACGTCGCCTCCTCGGATCCCGGCCTCGCCCGCGAGCTGTCCGCCGCCCGCGCGCGCCTCGCCAGCCAGGAGCGCCAGATCCAGGAGCTGAACCACCGCATCGCCAACAGCCTGCAACTGGCGGCCGATATGCTGGTGTTCGAACAGCTACGCTCGCGCGACCCCCTTGCCTCCGCCGCGCTGGAGGCCAGCCGCGCCCGCCTCGTCGCGGTCGGCGAACTCCACCGCTATCTCTACGATCACGCGGACCGCCCGACGGTGGAACTCAGCGGCTTCCTCGCCGGCCTGTGCCAGGCGATCGCGGCGACCACCGGGCTGAACTGCTCGATCCAGGCCGACCTCACCAGCGTCCCGGGCGACATGGCCCAGCAACTCGCCATCGCCATCAACGAGTTCGCCATCAACGCCGCCAAGCACGCCTACGACGGCAAGCCCGGCGGTCGCCTGGTGGTCACCAGCCGCCGGGACGGCGCCGAGCTGGTGCTGACCGTGGCCGATCAGGGCAAGGGTCTCGAGAGCGGCCTGGGCCGCTCGGGCGGCC
This sequence comes from Phenylobacterium sp., assembly GCF_024508875.1. Taxonomy (GTDB): domain Bacteria; phylum Pseudomonadota; class Alphaproteobacteria; order Caulobacterales; family Caulobacteraceae; genus Phenylobacterium. Next base: position 10,252 of record NZ_JANINU010000056.1, on the reverse strand, counting down.
TCGGCATGTCTATCGTCTCGGCCATCGTGCGCGACCTGAAGGGCGTGCTCACGGTCCAGGGAGACGGCGGCGCGGCCTTCACCATCCGCGCGCCCATCCCGGGCGCTGCGCCGGTCATCGACCGTTCGTTTCAGGCTTGGGTCGACTGCGACTGACGTCTAGATGGCGCGTCCCACCCGCATGTAAGCGTCGCGCACGACCTGGCTGGGCGCCTTCTGGGCTATCTGCGCCATCAGGCGAAGAACGCTGCCGGCGACCGCAAGCCTCAAGGGCCGGACGTTCAGGCCCAACCGCTTCCGGATATCCGGCGGCAGCAGGTCGATCGCCGCCTCGACGACGAGCGGCTGGATCGCGCGTCCGGCAAGCCCAAGCGGCGAGGTGGTGGCCACGATGCCCAGGAACTCTCCGATGATCGGGTGGGCGACCAGCTTGGGCCGCATCCGATCGAACCAGGCTTCAACGCCCGCCACGTTGTCCGGCGGCTCGGGCGCGCCGAAGAGCCGGCCCAGGCGCCCGCCCTCGGCGAAGTATCGGTCCTTCTCGTCCGCGCTCAGCGGCGCCACGTACCGGTCGTAGGCGTAGAGGAAGCCCCAGCTCGCGGTCACATGGACCCACGTCATCAGCTCGGGTTCGAGCGCCGTATAGGCATGGCCGTCGGGCGTCATGCCGCCCACCCGCTCGTGCATCCGCGTGACCATGGCGACCCGCGCCTCGGCGGACTTCGTCGGGCCGTACGTCGTGATCAGCGTCGCCTCGCCCGTGCGCTGCATGCGCGCCAAGGGGTCGGTCCGGAAGGTCGAGTGGTCCCAGACGCCCGAGCGGACGCGCGGCTCCGCCAGTTCCAGGATCACCGCGGCTACGCCGCCGATCGCCAGCGCCACCGGATTGGCGTGCACCCGCCAGGCCAGCGAGTCCGGGCCGAACAGGCCGGGGTCGCCTTCGGGCCGCCGATAGTCGATCCGTCCGCCGCCGATCACGTTCAGCCGTGGCCGCGGCGCGATTGTCTCGACGGCGCTCAGGAGTCCAGCCCAGGCTTGAGGCTCGGATACCTGTTTTCCAGGTGGGCGGCGGCCGCCTTCAGTTCGGTGATCGCCTCCTCCACATGCTGTCGCTGCTGCTTCAGTTGCTCGATGCGGCGGTGGTGGATGCGCAGGGCCTCGGCGTCCTGGGCCGCAGTCCCCTCCTCGTCGTAGGTGTCCAGTATGTCCCGGATCTCGGCGATCGACAGGCCGACCCGCCGGCCCCGCATGATGAGCTGTAGCCGGGCCCGGTCCTTGTACGAATAAACGCGGCTGGTGTCGCGCCGCGTGGGCGAGAGCAGGCCCTGCTCCTCGTAGAAGCGCAGCGCCCGCGGGGTCGCCCCGAACTCGCGGCAGAGCTGGGTGATCGAATAGGTCCGGTACGGCGGCCGGCGCAGGTTCAGGAACGTCGACATCGGTCTTTCCTCCTCAAAGCCCGAGCACGAGCCGGGCGATGATGTCCCTCTGGATTTCGTTGGAGCCGCCGTAGATCGAGGCGGCCCGGTTGTTCAGGTAACGCGGCATGGCCACTAGGCCCTCGTCCGGGCCGATCGGCTCGGCGTTCGACCCCGCCTCGCGCGCCTCCGGCTGGTCGACGCCGGCGTAGGCGCCCAGGGCGGCGACGGAGATCTCATCGATCCGCTGCATCGCTTCGGTGCCGTTGATCTTCAGCATCGACGACGCCGGCCCCGGATTCTTGCCGCCCGCCAGCGCCGACAGGATCATCCGCTCCGACATGTCGATCGCGGTCACTGCGATCTCGGTCTCGGCCAGCCGGCGGCGGTGCGCCGCATCGTCGGCATGCGACGCGACGGCGATCCGCTGCGCGCGCTCCAATCCGACCTGCAGGCCGGGCGCGGAGCCGCCGCCCCGTTCGAACTCCAGCAGGTACTTGGCCACCGTCCAGCCCTGGTTCTCCTCGCCGATGCGGTTCGCCTTGGGCACGCGCACCCCGTCGAAGAACACCTGGTTCACCTCGTGCTCGCCGGCCAGGGTGATGATTGGCTTCACGCCGATGCCGGGCGTGTCCATCTCCAGCAGCAGGAAGGTGATCCCCTGCTGCGGCTTGCCCTCGGTCGAGGTGCGCACCAGGCAGAACATGCGGTTGGCGTGGTGCGCATGGGTCGTCCAGATCTTCGACCCATCGAGAACGTAGTGATCGCCGTCACTTACCGCCCGAAGCTGCAGCGACGCGAGGTCCGATCCCGAACCCGGCTCGGAGTAGCCCTGGCACCAGTAGTCCTCGCCCGAGAGGATGCGCGGCAGGTAGTACGCCTTCTGCTCGGGCGTGCCGAACCCCATGATCACCGGCCCGACCATCTTCAGGCCCATGGGCGACAGGTTCGGTGTTCCCGCCCGCGCGCACTCGGCCGCGAAGATCGCCCGCTGCACCTCGCTCCAGCCGGGCCCGCCGTACTGCTTGGGCCAGGCAGGCGCCGCCCAGCCGCGCGCGTGCAGGATCTTCTGCCACGGCAGACTGTGGCGCGGCTCGCAGAAGACGCTGGTCAGCCGCTCGCCCGCGCGGCGCAGCTCGGGCGTGAGGTTGGCGTCGAGGAACGCCCGCACCTCGTCGCGGAACGCCAGATCCTCGGGGCTCAGCTCAAGATCCACGCAACGACGCTCCCCTAGAACTTGGACCGCAACGTGACGCCCCACGTGCGCGGCGCGCCCAGGAACGCCGCGTAGGTGCCTGACTGCAGCGGCTGATCGACCACCACCTGGTAGTAGTCCTCATTGGTCAGGTTCTGGGCGAACAGCTCGACGGTCCAGCGGTCGTCGGCGGCGCCCAGGCCGATCCGCCCGTTCCAGAGGGTCAACTCCTTCTGGATCTTAAGGGGATCGAGGTTCGACCCGGTGTTGTACGGCGAGGTGTAGCGGCCCGAGAGGCTGGCACGCAGCTTCAGGCCGTCGGCGATCTCGTTCTCATAGGCCGCAGACCACGACGCCGACCACAGCGGCGCGTAGGACAGGCGCGAGCCCGGCAGGCGTGGTCCCACACCGGCCGTCGGCGCGAAGTTGCCGAACTGGGTCACGGCATAGGTCACGCCGCCCGTCGCCGTCAGGCCCGGGACCGGCGTGCGCCAGACGAGGTCCATGTCGACGCCCTTGGACGTGACCTTGGGGATCGAGGCCACCACGAAGCTGATGCCGGTGAAGGTGTTGAGCTGGAAGTGCTCGAACGTCTGGTCGAAGGCGGCCGCGTTCAGGATGAGGCGGTTCTCGAAGAGCTGGCTCTTGAAGCCGGCCTCGTAGCTTTCGACGGTCTCGGCCGCGAAGCTGGTGTCCGGGTTGATCACGCCCGGGCCGAGGCGCGCGCGGTCCAGGTTGAAGCCGCCGCTCTTGTGGCTGTTGGCGTACGAGACGTAGGCCATGAGCTGCGGCGTGAAGCGATAGCTGGCCTTGGCGGTGCCGCCCAGACGATCCTCGCTGCGCCGCTGGCGGGTGTCGACGTCGTTGAACGCCGGGTCCGCGCCGGGCGCGCAGATCGCCGAGCGGGCCGCGGCCGGAATCGGCCGGGCGATGGCCGCCGCGCAGGCGTTGCCGGGCGCCGTGTTACGGTACTGGGCGAAGACCTTCTTGGTGTCGTCGCTGTAGCGGAGGCCGAAGGTCAGCTCGAGCGCGTCGGTCACGTGCCAGGTGTTGTTCGTGAACACCGCCCAGCCCTTGCTGGAGTGGTCGAAGCGGTCGTACGAGCCCTGGCCCGGGATGAAGTTCTGGCCCGCCGGGATACCCGTCAGCGCCGAGACGGTTGTCGGGTTGGTCCCGCCCGAAAGCAGCAGGCTGAAGTAGGTCTCGTACGACGTCCCGAACGGCGTGAACGCGCTGTTGTCGAGCTGCTCGTCCGAGTAGTAGCCGCCCACCATCCAGTCGAGCGGGCCCGCCCGGCCGGCGACCCGGACCTCCTGCGAGAAGGTCTCGAACTTGTTGAACGTCCGCCCGTCGCTAGGACGGTACCAGATGTCGGCCGACGAGAAGTCGATGTCCGCGCCCTGGACGTTCTGCCAGTCACGCCAGGCCGTGATCGAGGTCAGGGTGACGTCCGGATTGATCTCCCAGTCCGCCTGCAGCGAGACGCCCTTGTCCCGGATGTCCTGCGCGGATTCCCGGTTGGCATAGGTCAGTCGGCGGAAGGGATCGGCGGGGCGCACCGTGCCTTCGTCGGCGGCCACCGCGTCGATCAGCGCGCCCGTGGGGCCGACCAGCGTCGTCATCGTCAGGCAGCAGTGTTCGTCGCGCCGCGTGTAGTCGGCCATCGCGCGGATCGTCAGCGTATCCGACGGCAGCCACAGCAGCTGCCCACGGATGGTGGCGACGTCCTGGTCCTCGTTCCGCGATTGGGTGCTCGGCCCGGCGCCGTTCCGCACATGCAGGAACCCGTCGCGCTTGCGGATGGCGGCGAAGACCCGGCCGGCGAGCGTCTCGCCGATCGGGCCGGTCACGCTGAACGCCGCGCCACGGGCGTCGTAGTTGCCATAGGTCAGCTCGGCGTTGGCGCCGAAGTCGAACTCGGGGGCCTTGGTGATCACGTTGATCACGCCGGCGGAGGTGTTCTTGCCGAAGACGGTGCCCTGCGGCCCCTTCAGCACCTCGATGCGCTCCAGTTCGCCCAGGTCACCGAACGCGACGCCGCTGCGGGCGCGATAGACGCCGTCGACGACGGTGCCGACCGAGGATTCCAGGCCCGGGTTGTCGCCGATGGTGCCGACCCCGCGAATGCGGATGGAGGTTTGGGCGCTGCCGGTGGAAGAGGTCACGCTGAGGCCAGGGGTAAGGACCTGCAGATCCTTCACATCCCGCACGCCGGCGTCCTGCAGTTGCTGGCCCGACACGACGTTCACGACGATGGGTACGTCCTGGAGCTTCTGCTCGCGCTTCTGGGCCGTCACGATCACCGCATCGACCTCGGGAACTTCGGCTTCGGCAGCCAGCGCCTGTCCCGAAACGCAAACGGCCGCCAGCACCAGGGCCGACGGCGCCCATCTCCGCAACTTCATCATTCCTCCCCTCGCCTCATCGGGCGTTGTTATTGGATCCGACCTTGCGGGCGCTGGCCACACCGAACAAGCTAGCGGAAGTGATAGGGGGCGCTCGCTTGCTTACCGACGCCGAGGCCTTGGCCCGCGAGATCGTGCGCATCGGCGCGCAGATCGGACTGCCATACGTGGCGGCCGCGGCTGACATTTCGTCGACCACCCCGCCGACGGGCCCCGACGGCCGCCCCTTCGCCGAGACGCTCTTCCATTGGGTGGATCCCGACCTTCGCTATTGGGAAGATCATGGCTTCGCGCTGCGCGCCGCCTTCATCCACGCCTCGCGGGCCTGTTCGGAGCCGTTCTACTTCGCCGGCGGCCGCTTCGCCTCCTGGCGGCCGAACCGCGCGCTCGACGCGATCACGGCGGAAGGCCCGATCGATACCTATGGGGTGGGCGCCGCCATCGTGGCGCCCGCCTACCTCCCGGGAGGCGTCATCGGCGCGGTGGTCTGGGCAACCGACGACGAAGCGTTCGACGTGGCGGACGCCTTCGCCCGGCACGCCGCCGAGCTCCACGTGCTCGCCCTCAAGTTTGTCGCGACGTACGAAGAGACCGTCGCCGGCTCGGACCAGCCCCCCGCGCGCCTGACGCGGCGCGAGATCCAGTGCCTCAAGTGGGCGGCGGCGGGAAAGACCGATGCGGAGATCGCCGAGTTGGTGGCCATTTCGCTGCCCACCGTGCGGTTTCATGTGACCAACGCCGCGCGCAAGCTGCGCGTCACCGGCCGCTCGCAAGCGATCCAGCGGGCGGCGACCCTCGGATATATCGGCTCCACGGGAGCCGGTGCGGCGTCAGGTCCGGTGCGGAGCAAGGCGCCGAGCGAGTAAGGTCAGGGCGGTGGGAGATTCGTAAGAGGACGGGCGCATGCGACCCCGGACCCGGCGCGCGGGCATAGCGGCCGCGACGCTGCTTTGCGTTGCTATACCCGCCGTCGCGCCTGCGGCGCCGGCGGCGTCCACGCCGCGCGCCCTGACGTCGAAGGAAACGAGCGCCTGGCAGGACCTTGTGGTGCGGGGGGAAGCCGCGCGCTCGGCGGGCAAGTGGGCCGAGCTGGAGAGGATCACCCGCCAGCGCCTGGTCATCGAACGGCGCGCCTACGGCGAGGACGCCGCGGTCACGGCGGTCTCCTGGTCCTGGATCGGTCAAGCGCTTGCGCGCCAGGGCAAGGAGGCCGAGGCCGAGCCTTACTATCGCCGAGCCCTGGAGATCGATCGCCGGGCGCTCGGGCCGCGCGACCCACAGACGCTTCTGGCCCTGTCGAACCTGGCGGGCGTGCTGGAACGGCGCGGTCGGTTTCCGGAGGCCGAGCCGCTACGCCGTGAGCTGCTGGCCGCAAGTCGCGGACGATTCGGCGAAAGGTCGGCGGAAGCGGTCGCCGCGCTCGTCGCCGTCGCCGACGTGGTTCGCGCCCAGTCCCGTCCCGCCGAGGCCGAGCCGCTCTACAGACAGGCGGTCGAGCTCGACGGACACCTGCTGGCGGAGAAGGATCCGCAGTTCGCCGCAGACCTCGGCGCGCTGGCCGCGACTCTCGACGATCTCGGCCGGCAGGTGGAGGCCGAACCGCTGCACCGCCGCTCACTGGCGATCCGTCGCGAGGTGTTCGGCGAGCGGGACGCGGCGACAGCCCAGGCCTATGCCCGGATGGGTGCAAACCTGGACGCGCAAGGCCGGCACGCGGAGGCCGAGCCGCTGCTGCGCCTCGCCCTGGCCACCGACCGCCAGGTGCGCGGCCTGCGCCATGCCGCCACCGCCTCGGACGCGGCCGCGCTTGGAGCCAACTTCGACGCCCAGAAGCGGCATGCTGAAGCCGCGCCGTTGCTGCGGGAGGCGCTGGAGACACGCCGCAAGGTTCTGGGGGAACGGCATGCCGACACCGGCGCGAGCTATGGCGCGCTCGGCGACAACCTCGCGGCTCTCGGCAAGGCGGCCGAGGCCGAGCGGCTGCACCGGAAGGCGCTGGAGATCGTCCGCGCGGCAAAGGGAGACGCCGATCCCGCCACGGCCCGGGCCTACGCGGCCCTCGCCGGCGACCTGAACGCCCGCGGCCGCTATCGCGACGCCGAGCCCATGCTCAGCCGCGCCCTGGACGTGCGTCGCGCGGCGCTGGGCGAGAAGCATCCGCTGACCGCCGCGACCTACGACGCCCTGGCCGAGACTCAGCACCGCATGGCGTCCAACGCCGGCGCCGAGGAGCTGGCGTCCCGCGCGGTGGCGATCGTCCGCGCGCGTCGCTCGGCCGACCTCAAGACCACGGGCTCGGATCCCGACGCGGCCATCCGCCGGGCTCGGGCCGACGCGGAGCTAGGCCAGTCCGAGCCGGTGTTCCGCCGCTATCTCCGTCTCGCGTGGCTGGCCTCGCGCGAACAACCGGCTGAACTGGCCCGCCTGCAGGACCAGGCGTTCACAGCCGCGCAGGACCTTGAAGTCTCTCCAGCCGCGCGCGCCCTGGCCCAGACTGCCGCGCGCGCCTCGTTCACCCGCAAGACCGCGGCGAAGGATGCGCGGGTGCGGCAGGCGCTGGCCGGAGAGGTGCGCCAGATCGAGGGGCAGCTCGCCCGCGCTCTGCCCCAGGACGACCCCGCCAAGGCCGCCCGCGTCGGCGCCGCCCTCGACGCGGTGGGCCGTGAGCTCGCCGATCTGGACGCGCGACTGCAGAAGGACAACCCGAACTACGCCGAGGCCATCTCGCCCCCCGCGCTCTCCATCGCCCGCGCCCAACGGCGGTTGCGCCCGGGTGAGGGCATCCTGTTCATCGTCCCGACGGGCGACGACGTCCACGTCTTCGCGCTCTCGCACACCAAGGTGTCGTGGAACCGGCTCGAAGGTCGCCAAGCCGAGCTGGAGGCCCGCATCCGGGCACTGCGCTGCCAGGTCGATGACGGGGCCTGTGGGAAGGCGCGGCCCGCGGGGGACGCCAGCGTGGCGCCCTTCGACCTGCAGACGGCGTACAGCCTCTACCGCGACCTGATCGCGCCGGTGGAGGGCGCCCTGCCCGGCGTCGATCGCCTGTTCGTCACCACCTCGGGCGCCTTCGGCGGCCTGCCCCTCGGACTGCTGCCCACGACGCCTTCCGGGGCCGCGCAATCGCGGCCGCAGGCGTTGGCGTCCGCCCATTGGCTTGCCGACCGCTACGCGCTGACCACCTTGCCGTCGATCGCCAGCCTTCGCACGGCTTCAGCGGCGGCGCGGGCGCCGGCTGCGCGATGGTCGTTCATCGGCTACGGCGATCCCGAGGGTCAGGCGCCGGCCTCCCGCGCCATGTCCGACGGCGGCGTCTTCGCGCCCATTCCCGGCACAGCCAACGAGCTTCGCGCCATGGCGCGCACCTTGGGCGCGCCGCCCGCCAGCGTGCGCTTGGGCGCGCGCGCCACGGAGAGCTCCATCCGCAACTCGCCCGATCTCGCCAGGGCGGGGGTGATCGCGATCGCGACCCATGGCCTCCTCTCGCACGAGATCAAGGGCCTGAACGAACCTGGCCTGCTGCTCAGCACGCCGGCGCGGCCCACGCCCCAGGACGACGGCGTCCTGACGGCGAGCGAGGCCGCCACCCTGGACCTGTCCGCCGACTGGGTGATCCTCTCAGCCTGCAACACCGCCGGCGGCGACGGTGCGCCCGGCGCCGACAGCCTCTCCGGCCTGGCCCGCGCCTTCCTCTACGCCGGCGCCCGCGCGCTGCTGGTCAGCCACTGGCGGGTGTTCGACGACGCCACCGCAGCGCTGACGGTGCAGACGCTGGCGATCCAGAAGGCCAATCCGGCGCTGTCCAAGGCCCAGGCGCTGCAGCGCGCCATGCGGGCCGTGCGCACGGGACGCAAGCCGGACGGCTCGGCGTTGCCCGGCTGGCGGCCCGAATGGGCCCATCCGGCCTTCTGGGCCCCGTTCGTCGTCATCGCCGCGGACGGTTAGCGGACCGCGCGCCGTCGTCAGGGCGTGAGGAAGACGACCACGCCGATCAGGCCCAGCAGGCTGACGCCGGTGAGGATCAGGCTGGTGCGCAGCCGGAAGCGCAGGCTGAAGAACAGCACGTAGCCGACCACCGACAGCAGCAGGATGACGATCGCCGAGGCGTCGATGACGGCTTTCCAGGCCGCGCTGGCGTTTTTGCCCCGGTGCAGCTCGTTGATCGTATCGACTAGGCGCGCGCGCTTGGTCTCCACTTCGGTCCGGCCGCTGGCTAGATCGACCACGACGTCCGACGATCCCTTGGGCCCCTCGAAGCGCAGTTGCGCCTCGTCGTCGATCACCTCGCCACTCTGCCAGGCGCCGATCAGCGGAACCTTGCGCCCCACGGTCTCGCCCAGCGCCCGAGCCGGATCGGCCGCAGCCTTCGCTCGCGCCAGTTCGGCCTCGGCCAGGGTAACCGTCACCGTCCGCGCCGGCGGCTCCTTGTCGGTGGTCGTCCATTCGGGATGGTTCAGCAGCAGGCCCGTCACGGCGAAGAAGATCAGCGCCAGGAAGGCGAACGCCGACAGGTAGCCGTGCCAGGCGCGCGACTGCCGATAGATCTCGACCTTCCAGTTGATCGGCTTGCGGGCGGCGCCCGGCTTGGCGTCGGCCTTCACCTACTTCGACTTTCCGTAGCGCACCTGGGTCGCGCCCAGTTCGTCCTTGCCGGGGGCCGAACCCGTGGCCGGCGCGGCGCCCAAAGTCACCTCGATGGCCTGGTAGGCATGGCCGCCGTGCTCGCGCGCGGCCTCCACGTTGATCAGGTACTTGCCCTGCGCGACGCGCTTGCCGTCCGCGTCCGTCCCGTCCCACGTCACGCTGTAGCGGCCCGGGGCCCGGGTCGGCTTGCCCATCGCCTCGACGACGCCCGGCTGCTTTCGGCCCACGCGCCGCCACCAGACGTAATTGTCCTCCTGCCAGTCCTGGCGAGTCCCCTGGATCAGCAGGGTCTTGATCGGGTTCTTCTCCAGGTCGGTGACCCACACGATCACGAAGGGCCGCTTGTAGTTGGCCGCTTCGATCTTCGGCAGGTTATAGGTCACCTCGACGGTAAAGCCGGCGGGCAGCGGGGCGGCCGTTTGGCAGGCATTCCAGCCCGAAGTGGCCCAAGCTTCGCCATTCTCGAACATCAGCGCCTCGACGCCCGGCGTCGCCTCCGCCAGGGCCAGGCCCGCCTCGCGCGGCATCACCGCCAGCGCCGTGGAGAGGGCGTCGGCCGTGGCGGCGTCGGCGGCGAGCACCGCCGCCTGGCGC
>NZ_JANINU010000055.1 GCF_024508875.1 Phenylobacterium sp. | reverse complement strand
CAAGATCGAACAGCGCATGAAGGAGATCGTCGACCGCGACGAGCCGATCGTGCGCGAGGTCTGGGACCGCGACGAGGCCATCGCCCACTTCAAGTCCATCGGCGAGCACTACAAGGCCGAGATCATCGGCGGCATCCCCGCCGGCGAGCAGGTCAGCGTCTATCGCCAGGGGAACTGGAAGGACCTGTGCCGCGGCCCGCACCTGCCGTCGACGAAGGCGGCGGGCAAGGCCTTCAAGCTGACGAAGCTGGCCGGCGCCTACTGGCGCGGCGACCACCGCAACCCGATGCTCCAGCGCATCTACGGCACGGCCTGGGCCAGCGAGAAGGACCTCGAGGACCACCTCCATCGCCTGGAGGAGGCCGAGAAGCGCGACCACCGCAAGATCGGCAAGGCCATGGACCTCTTCCACATGCAGGAAGAGGCCAAGGGCATGATCTTCTGGCACCCCAAGGGCTGGCAGCTCTACCGGACGGTCGAGGCCTACATGCGCCGCCGCCTCGACGCCGACGGCTACCAGGAGGTCAAGGCCCCGCAGATCATGGACCGAGAGCTGTGGGAGCGGTCGGGCCACTGGCAGAAGTTCGGGAAGAACATGTTCACCTGCGAGACGGAGGAGGGCGAGAGCCTGGCCGTCAAGCCGATGAACTGCCCCGGCCACGTGCAGATCTTCAACCACGGCCAGAAGAGCTACCGCGACCTGCCGCTGCGCATGGCCGAGTTCGGCGCCTGCCACCGCTATGAGCCGTCGGGCGCCCTGCACGGCATCTTCCGGGTGCGGGCCTTCACGCAGGACGACGCCCACATCTTCTGCCGCGAAGACCAGATCGAGGCCGAGTCGACGAAGTTCATCCGCCTGCTGGAAAGCGTCTACCGCGACTGCGGCCTCGAGCTGCACGCGGTGAAACTGGCGCTGCGGCCCGAGGAGCGGTTCGGCACGGACGAAGTCTGGGACGTGGCCGAGGCCAAGCTGGAGCGGGCCGCCCTGGCGGCCGGCATCGAGCGCGTCGAGATGCTCCCGAACGAGGGCGCCTTCTACGGTCCGAAGCTGGAGTTCCACCTGAAGGACGCCATCGGCCGCACGTGGCAGTGCGGGACGCTGCAGCTCGACTACGTCCTGCCCGAGCGCCTCGACGCCGAGTACGTGGCCGAGGACGGCTCCAAGCAGCGGCCCGTGATGCTGCACCGGGCCATCTGCGGGTCGATGGAGCGCTTCATCGGCGTGATGATCGAGAACTTCGCCGGCGCCTTCCCCGCGTGGCTCGCGCCGACGCAGGTGGTGGTCGCCACGATCACCTCCGACGCCGACGACTTCGCCCTCAAGGCCGCGGCCCAGCTCCGCGCCGCCGGCCTGCGGGTGGAGACGGACCTGCGCAACGAGAAGATCAACTACAAGATCCGCGAGCACAGCCTGGCCAAGACGCCGGTGATCGCCGTCGTCGGCCGCCGCGAGGCGGAAGAGGGCAAGGTCGCGCTGCGGCGCCTCGGTTCCGACGGCCAGCAGATCCTGACGTTGGGTGAGGCCGTGAACGTCCTTGCCAGGGAGGCGACTCCACCCGATGTTGCCCGGGCGGGGAACGACGGAACGGCCGGCCGGGAGGCTGGCGGGTTGGAGGCTGGATGAACGGCGCCGCCAAGCCGATTCTCGCGCCCGAGGTTGCGCCGGCGGACGATGTGGTGCCCCGCCGCCGCGTCTCCGTCGTCATGGTCGCCTACATGACGGGCGAGGCTCTCGCGCAGAGCCTCGACTGCGTGCTGGCCGAACCTCTGGTGGACGAGTTGGTGGTCGTGGACAACGGCTCCCGGCCCCAGGAGGTCGAGCGCCTGCGGGCGCTCGCGGCGCGCGAGCCGCGGATGGTGCTGAAGGCGGGCCACGGCAACGTCGGCTTCGCCCGCGGCGCCAACCTCGGCGCCCGCACCGCCACCGGCGACGTGTTGGTGTTCCTGAACCCCGACGCCTTCCTCCAGCCGGGCTGCATCGCCGCGCTGGCGCGCGAGATCGAGGGCCGGCCCTCGCCCTGCCTCATCGGCGGCCGGGTGCTCAACGCCGACCGCACCGAGCAGCGCGGCGCCCGACGGGGCGACATCACGCCGATGAGCGCGCTGATGTCCATGAGCGGCCTGGCGAAATCGCCGGCGCTCCACCGCTACGAGGTCCACTGGGAGGGCGACGCCCTGCCTTCGCAGGCCGTGCCGACGCCCACCATCTCGGGCGCCTGCTTCTGCATGCGCCGCGAGGACTTCGACCGTGTCGGCGGCTTCGACGAGGGCTACTTCCTGCACGTCGAGGACGTGGACCTCTGCTGGCGCGTCCGGCAGGCCGGCGGCGAGGTTCTGTTCCACCCCAAGGCCGAGGTCGTCCACATCGGCGGCACCAGCCAGACCAGCCCGCTGAAGGTCGAGTTCCACAAGGGCGTCGGCCTCGCCCGCTACTTCCGCAAGCGCGCCGTCGGCCCCGTCCAGCAGGCCGCCGCCTGGGCCCTCTCACCCCTGGTCCTGGCCGCCGCCGTCGTCCGCCCGCTACTCTGGAAACTGACGGGCCGGGCGAACTGACAGCCTCTGGCGCGGCGACCCGCCCATCTCCATGTGTCATCCCGGTTTTGACCGCAGGTCAAAGACCGGGACCCCGATTTGATGAGCAAAACGTCGTTTGCCGCGTCGAGCGCGCCCCAGGTCCCGGCGTGGATGATCGGGGTCCCGGTCTTCGCTTCGCGAAACCGGGATGACACTCGAATGGCGCGCCTAAGGCACGGCCACCGGCATCGGCTGCGCCCTCGGGAAGCCGCCGGCCTTACCCACCGACGAGGCGACCTTCTTGCCCAGCAGGTCGGACGCCCAGTTGCCGATCTCGATGAGCTGGTCCAGGTCGTAGCCGGTCTCGAAGCCGGCCCGCTCCAGCATGTAGACGAGGTCCTCGGTGCCGATGTTGCCCGTGGCGTTCGGCGCAAACGGGCAGCCGCCCAGCCCGCCAACCGAGGCGTCCAGGATGTCGACCCCGGCCTCGACGCCGGCGTAGGCGTTGGCGAGGCCGGTGTTGCGCGTGTCGTGGAAATGCAGGCGCAGCGGGATGTCGCCGGCGGCCTTCTTGGCCAGCTCGACCCGGCGGCGGACCATCCACGGATCGGCCACGCCGATGGTGTCCGCGAGGGCGATCTCGGCGACGCCGGCCTTGGCGGCGGCCTCGACGATCTGGACGACCCGCTCCTCGGGCACCTCGCCCTCGAACGGGCAGCCGAAGGCGACCGAGACGGTCACCGAGATCGGCGGGTCGTGCGGGCGGCGGGCGCCGACGATGTGCGCCATGGCCGTGACCTGCTCGTCGACGTTGGCGCCCTGGTTGCGGATGCCGAAGCCGTCCGAGGCGCAGACGACGACGTTGGCCTCGTCGCAGCCGGCGTCCAGGCAGCGCTCCCAGCCGCGCATGTTGAGGACCAGGCCGATCCGCGACCGGCCCGCCTTGTGCGGGAGCGCGGCCATGATCTCCTCGGCGCCGGCCATCTGCGGCACGCGCTTCGGATTGACGAAGGAGACGACTTCCATCCGCTTGGCGCCGGCGGCTTCCAGGCGGTGGATCATCTCCAGCTTCTGGCCGACCTCGAGCAGGGTCTTCTCGTTCTGCAGCCCGTCGCGCGGGCCCACTTCCACGATCTCGATACGCCGGCTCATCGTCTCACCTCGTTCAGCACCTCGGGCGCCACATAGACACGGAGGGTCATCGGATCACCCTTGGAGTAGTTCACGCCGCTGATGCGGGCGACAAGGACGGCCGTGCCGTCACGGGAGTCCAGGGCCTGCTGGAACGCCGCCTCCTCGTGCTGCTCGACGATGGCGGGCCGGCCCTCGACGATCGCCTGCGCCGCTTCGGCCGGGCCGTCGAGCTGGGTGGCCGTCCCCAGGGCGAAGACCAGGCTGGGCTCGGCATAGCCGGCCACGGCCACCGGCGCCTCGGCGACGCCCTGGCGCGGCAGCAGCCGGGTCTGCTCCAGCGCGCGCTCCAGCCGCGCCGAGAGCCAGAGCGGATCCAGCCGCGGCGCGAACAGCCCGGCGAGCGCGGCATGCGCCAGGACCGCCAGTCCCAGCGCCGAGAGCACCGCGCCCTCTGGAGCCCGGCGGACGAGCAGATAGGCGCCGACCAGCCCCGCCGCGGCGAACAGCCCACCGGCGATCGTCGCGGCCCAGGCGTCGCCGGACGTCCCGTACAGCGACAGCAGGTAGAAGACGGCTCCGGCCAGCGCCAGGCCGACCACAGCCGTCAGCGCCGCCCCCAGCCACCGCGCCGCCGCGCCGATCGGCTCGGCCAGGGCGCGCGCGGCGAGCCAGGCCAAGGCGCCGTACGCCGGCATCAGGTAGTGGGGCAGCTTGGTGGGCAGGGCCTCGAACAGGATCCACGTCGGGATCAGCCAGGCCAGCGCGAACCTGACGCCCGGCTCCGCGCGGTGGCGCCACGCGGCGACCGCCGCGGCCGGCAGCAGCAGGGTCATCGGGAACGACAGCAGCGGCGTGAGCAACAGGTGATACCCGGGCGGCGCGCCATGGCTCTCCTGCCCGCCCGCCAGCTTCGGCGCCAGGTCGGAGCCTACGGCCTGCGACCAGAACCCGCCGTCCGTGGCGACCGTCACCGCGCCGGCCCAGGGCCCGACCACGGCCAGGAGGATCACCAGGCCCCACCACCACTTCAGTCCGGCCAGCCAGCCGGTCCGCCGCTCCGAGATCGCCAGCACGATCATCGCCAGGAACGCCACCATCGGCCCCACCGGCCCCTTGATCAGCGTGGCCACCGCCAGGGCGCCCCAGAAGATCCAGACCGCGCGCCGTCCCGCCGGCGGCCCGCCCCGAGCTGCGGCGTAGAGGCGGCCCAGCGCGGCGAGCGCCAGCGTCGTGGTCCCGGCCAGCGCCGCGTCGGTCTTGGCGATGAAGGCCTCGGTGGACAGCAGGAGACACCCTCCGAGAAGCGCCCCCGCGACCAATGCGGTGCGCCGGTCGAAGAACCCCGCCGCGCCCCAGGCGCAGGCCGCCGCCGCCAACATCGCCCCGAGCAACGACGGCAGGCGATACGCCCAGATCTGCCGCGCCTCCGGGCTGGAGGTCAGGCTGACGCTGGCCGCCTGCAGCCAGTGGATGCCCACCGGCTTCTTGAAGCGCGGCGCGTCCTGGAAGCGGATGACCACATAGTCGCCGCTTTCCAGCATCTGGGCGGTGGCCTGGGCGAAGCGCGCCTCGTCGCGGTCCAGCGGCGGCATGGCGACCAGCCCGGGCAAGCCGGCCACGAAGGCGATGAAGGCGGCGAGCGCGGGCCCCCGCCAGCCGCCGCTCCATTTCGTCAGCACCGCGTCGAGCGTCATGGCGTGCGTGATACCACGATCCTTTCTCCTGCCACGTTTTCCGCTATGAGCGGGGCGATGGCTTCTACGCCCGACATCTCCGTGGTGGTCCCCGTCTTCGACGAGGAGGGCGCGGCGCCGGCGCTGGCGCGCGAGATCGCGGCGGCGTTCGCCGGCCGGTCGTACGAAGTGATCTTCGTGGACGACGCCAGCCGCGACGGAACGCGCGCCGCGCTGAAAGCCCTGTCGGACGA
Organism: Phenylobacterium sp.; assembly: GCF_024508875.1. Lineage (GTDB taxonomy): Bacteria > Pseudomonadota > Alphaproteobacteria > Caulobacterales > Caulobacteraceae > Phenylobacterium. The sequence goes on along the minus strand of NZ_JANINU010000055.1, from coordinate 4,790 downwards.
GATCCCCCAGCTTCGCGTGCTGGCGCACCGCAAGAACTCGGGCCAGAGCCGGTCGATCCGGACGGGCATCCTCGCGGCGCGCGCGCCGGTGGTGGTCACCCTGGACGGCGACGGCCAGAACGACCCGGCCGACGGCCCGGCGCTGGCGGACGCGCTGATCGCCGGCGGGCCGGACCTCGCCCTGGTGGGCGGCGAGCGCGTGAAGCGGCAGGATAGCCAAGCGAAGAAGTTCGCCTCGAAGATCGGCAACGGCGTGCGCAAGCGGCTGCTGAAGGACACCGCCAACGACACCGGCTGCGGCCTGAAGGCGATGCGGCGCGACGCCTTCCTGCGGCTCCCCTACTTCGACCACCTCCACCGCTACCTGCCGGCGCTAATGATGCGCGAGGGCTACCGGGTGGAGTTCCGGCCCGTGAACCACCGCCACCGCCAGACGGGCGTGTCGAAGTACACGAACCTCGGCCGCCTCATGGCCTCGCTCAGCGACCTCTTCGGCGTGATGTGGCTGCAGTCCCGGGCTCGTAACCCGCAAGGCGTGGACGAGGTCTAGGCCGGTACGCGATCCAGCGTCTCCTTCGCCACGGCGATCCCGGCCTCCATCATGCCCGCGAGGGTCGGCGCGACCTCGTCGGGCAGGACGTCGGCAGTCCAGATCAGCCGGCTCTTTCCGCCGCCCCGGTCCTCGACCACGAAGCTCGCGGAGTGGTGGGTGAAGCGCTCGGTGCGGACCGAATAGGCCAGCCGTCGCGCGTCGTGATCGCAGCCCAGGAACAGTTCCTTGGCCACCATGCCGTTGCCGAAGGTGACCATGCGGGCGCCGGGCATGAGTTCGACGTTGGTGACGAAGCCCGGGGCGAAGCGGGTGTGGACGGCGCCGAAATCGGCGACGACGTCCCAGACGGAGTCGACCGGCGCGTCGATGTCGGCGGTCTTTATGATGGTGGTCATGGGCGGCTCCTCTTCCTGGGCCGCAATCTGGCTATTGTCGCCGCCGGTTGCTGGCGGTTTTCGGCCAGGGTCACCCGGTCAGGTAAACGCGCTGAGGATCAGGGTGACGACGGCGACGTCGACGAAGCGCGAGAGGATGAGCAGCATTTGCCGGTCCGTGGTCGGTGAGCCCGAACAGGGTTAAGCAAACCCGGCGCCACCTGGACGAAGGCCATGGCTCTCTTCTTCGACGCCCCCTGGTTCGACGAAAAGCTCTCGGAGCGGGGCCTTTCGCGCGCCGTGCTGGGCGCGGTGGCGGGGCTCGGCGAGGACGAACTTGCGCTGGTCTTCAAGGACCAGCGGGAACTTTCCGCCGGGCAGGTTGCGGCCTTTGCCGAGCTGCTGGGCGCTTCGGCGGCGGAGGTCGCGAACAGGGCGGGCATCTCCACGCCGACGCCGGGCGCGGAGTCGCCCATGGACAGGCGGATCGCGGCGCTGGAACGGAGGGTGGCGGCGTTGGAAGCCGAGGTCGCGCGCCTGCGGGGCGACGACTAGGCGGCGTCAGATGTCTTCGCGGGTTGCGCGGCCGGTGCGCGCGCGGCGGTCGTAGCTGCCGGACCATTCGACCCGGTTGTAGGCGTCGCGGGCATGGTCGAGCAGGGCGGGCCCGGCGCGCAGGCCGCGGCGCTCGCCGTACTGGCCGATAACCTGGGCCGCGAATTCGGTGTAGCCCCGAGGGCGCTCGTCGCGGAAGCTGCGCGGTGGCTCGACCGGCGTGACGGGGACCGGCAGGCTGGACGCAGCGGCGGCGCCGGCCTCTTCGGCCCGGTCCGTCTGGGTCTTCGACGCGCGCCGCGCCGAGACCGCGCGCTGGATGCGGTCAATCCGGGACATCGTGTCGCACAACCTGCAATGCGCAGGCCACAACTCAGCCTTTCGCCAACCTGTCGAGCTGAGCTTGCATCTCCGCCATCTGCTTCCGCAAGAGGGTTAACGCCTCGTCGGAGCCGGATTCACTTTTTGTCGCAGGGGGCGGCGGGGCCGGCTCCTCGGCGCGCGCGGTCGGCGCATAGGCGAAGGGCGAGAACATCTTCATCGCCCGGTCGAAGAGCTGCAGGTTCTGGCGGGCCAGATCCTCGTAGGCGGTCATGCCGCCGCCCTGGCCGAAACTGGCCATCTGCTGGCGCAGTCTTTCCTGCTGCTGGGTGAAGCTGGCCAGGCTGAGCTCGAGGTAGCTGGGCAGGAAGGCCTGCATCGAGTTGCCGTAGAAGCTGATGAGCTGGCGGAGGAACTGGATCGGCAGCAGGTTCTGGCCCTGGCTCTTTTCCTCTTCCTCGAAAATGATCTGGGTGAGGACGCTGCGCGTGATGTCCTCGTTGGTCTTGGCGTCGTAGACCACGAAGTCGACGCCCTGCTTCACCATCTCGCTCAGATGTTCCAGCGTCACATAGCTGGACGAGGCGGTGTTGTAGAGGCGGCGGTTCGCATACTTCTTGATGACGACGCGCTCGCCCGCCGTGGAACCGCCCTGGGCGTCGGCGCCCGTCCCTTGGGTCTCGGCCATCCCTAATCCTTTACGCGACCTTGCGATGACTCGCCGGCCATTCTGCACCGCAGTATCGCGGATGCGAGCGCATAAGCAAATGGCATCGCCGAATTGCATCAGCGGCCTTGCCCTCCCTCGGCGTGGAGCCGATAGAAGAGGCCTGGGCCGCCTCGAAAAACCTCAGGATACGCCATGAGCGACATCGTCATCGTCTCCGCCGCGCGCACGCCGGTGGGCTCCTTCAACGGCGCGCTTTCCAGCCTGCCCGCCCACGAGCTGGGCAAGCTCGCGATCCAGGCGGCCGTCGAACGCGCGGGGATCGCGCCGGCCGACGTGGAAGAGGTTATCATGGGCCAGGTGCTGCAGGCCGGCGCCGGCCAGGGCCCGGCCCGCCAGGCGGCGGTCAACGCCGGCATCCCCGTGGAGAGCCCGGCCTGGAGCCTGAACCAGCTTTGCGGCTCCGGCCTGCGGGCGGTCGCCCTGGCGGCCCAGCAGATCGCCGAGGGCTCGGCCAAGATCGTCATCGCGGGCGGCCAGGAGAGCATGAGCCAGTCGCCGCACGCCCAGCAGCTTCGCGGCGGGCAGAAAATGGGCGACCTGACGCTGGTCGACACCATGATCAAGGACGGCCTCTGGGACGCCTTCCACGGCTACCACATGGGCACCACCGCCGAGAACGTCGCGACCAAGTACCAGATCAGCCGCGACGAGCAGGATCGCTTCGCCGTCGCCTCGCAGAACAAGGCCGAGGCCGCGCAGAAGGCCGGCCGCTTCAAGGACGAGATCGTTCCCGTGACGATTTCGTCGCGCAAGGGCGATGTCATCGTCGACAGCGACGAGTATCCGCGCCACGGCGCCACGATCGAGGCCATGGCCAAGCTCAAGCCCGCCTTCTCGAAGGACGGCACGGTGACCGCCGGCAACGCCTCGGGCATCAATGACGGCGCCGCCGCGCTGGTGCTGATGACGGCCAAGGAAGCCGCTCGCCGCGGCCTCACCCCGCTCGCCCGCATCGCCTCCTGGGCGACGGCCGGCGTCGACCCGGCGATCATGGGTACGGGCCCGATCCCGGCGACCCGCAAGGCGCTGGAGAAGGCTGGCTGGAAGGTCGGCGATCTCGATCTCGTCGAGGCCAACGAGGCCTTCGCGGCGCAGGCGCTGGCGGTCAACAAGGACCTCGGCTGGAACCCCGACATCGTCAACGTCAATGGCGGCGCCATCGCGCTCGGCCATCCGATCGGCGCCTCCGGCGCGCGCGTGCTGGTGACGCTGCTGCACGAGATGGCCAAGCGCGACGCCAAGAAGGGCCTCGCCACGCTCTGCATCGGCGGCGGCATGGGCGTCGCCATGGCGGTCGAGCGCTGAGAAGCGGCTGCCGATGGCGAAGCGCACGACGCTCTATCGCTATCTCACGGGCCCCGATGACGCATCCTTCTGTCATCGGGTCAGCGAGGCCCTGAGCCGCGGCTGGTCGCTCTACGGCCAGCCGACGCTGACCTTCGACGCAAGCCAGGGCCGCGTGATCTGCGGCCAGGCCATCATCAAGGACGTGGACGAACCCTACTCACCCGAGTTGAAACTATCCGAACAATGACGGCGGCAAGCCGCAGAGGACTTCACCAAGAGGGAGAATGGCTATGACGAAGGTGGCGTTGGTGACGGGGGGCACGCGCGGCATCGGCGCGGCGATCTGCAAGACCCTGCAGGAGGCCGGGTACAAGGTCGCCGCCAACTATGCCGGCAATGACGAGGCCGCCGCCAAGTTCAAGGCCGAGACCGGCATCCCGGTCTACAAATGGGACGTCGGCGATCACGATGCCTGCGCCGCCGGCATCGCCCAGGTCGAGGCCGAGAACGGCCCGGTCGATATCCTGGTCAACAATGCCGGCATCACCCGTGACGGCTTCTTCCACAAGATGACCAAGGACCAGTGGTCGGCGGTGATCCGCACCAATCTCGATTCGCTGTTCAACATGACCCGCCCGGTCATCGAGGGGATGCGGGCCCGGAATTTCGGCCGCATCATCGTGATCTCCTCGATCAACGGCTCGAAGGGCCAGATGGGCCAGGTCAACTATTCCGCCGCCAAGGCGGGCGACATCGGCTTCGTCAAGGCGCTGGCGCAGGAGAACGCCAACAAGGGCATCACCGTCAACGCGATCACGCCCGGCTATATCGGCACCGACATGGTCGCCGCCATGCCCGAGGCGGCGCTGCAGCGCGTCGTGGCGGGCATCCCGGCCGGGCGCCTCGGCAAGCCCGAGGAGATCGCCCAGATGGTCGCCTGGCTCGCCTCCGAGCACGGTGCCTTCGCCAC
>NZ_JANINU010000054.1 GCF_024508875.1 Phenylobacterium sp. | reverse complement strand
TAGACGCCGAGGATCCAGCGCAGCGGCCCGTCGCCGTTCGAGGTCAGGTTGATCTCGTTCGAGTAGTAGCGCTTGTGCTCGTTGAAGTCGGTCGTCTGGGTCGGGAAGTAGAGCTGGCCGGCCAGGATGCCGGCGATGCCCGCCGTGCGGCTGGTGCCGTCGTTATCGCCGCCGGTCTGGTAATTGTACTGCTGGAAGCCGCCGATGTACTTCAGCGAGGCGAAGCCCAGGTCGTAGCTGACCGTCGTGGTCAGCACGTGGTTGCCGCGCAGTTGGCCGTACCCGTCCGTGTTGGTGTTCATCACGTAGGGGTCGTTCACGCCCGGATTGGCGGTCGTGTAGCCGAACTGCGGGTTCACCTGCAGTTGGCCGATGAGGCCGAACACGCGCGTGGTGTCGTACGGCGTGGTCAGGTTCGCGAGGCGGTCGCCGACGCCCGTGGTGTCGTCCCAGCTCGAGCGATTGTAGCGCGCGAAGATCGAGAGCTTCTCGGTGGGTTCGGCCTCGACTTGGAACTCGAAGTAGGTCCGCTTGATGGTCGCGCCGTCGTTGGCCGTGCCGATGTTCTTGATGAAGCCGTCGCGCTGGTGGTCTTGGCTGCCGCCCACCTTGAAGCGCAGGTTGTCGGCGACCGGCAGGGAGACCACAGCCTCGACGCGCGTGCGGTCGTAGTTGCCGTAGCTGGCGCGGACCTCGCCGCCGAACTCGTGCGCCGGGCGCTTCGAGATCTGGTTGATGGCGCCGCCGATGGCGTTACGGCCGTACAGCGTGCCTTGCGGGCCGCGCAGGATTTCCGTGCGCTCGATGAACAGCGGCGTCTTGAACAGCTCCGACGACGAGGCCGAGTAGAAGCCGTCCGAGTACGACGCCACGCCCGGGTCGTTGCCGATGTAGAAGGTGTTCCGGCCGGCGCCGCGCAGGCTGACCCGGTCGGTGCCCGAGTAGTTCATGCCGGGCGTGAAGTTCACGAAATCCTGGATCCCGGTGATGCCGGCGATGTCGCGGCGCTCGGACGTGAAGGCCGACACGGCGACCGGGACGTCCTGCAGCGATTGCTCACGCTTTTCGGCCGTGACGACCAGCTCCTCGAGCGTGGCGCCCTCGTCGGCTTGGGCCTGGGCCAGGGCGGGTTGGGCGAAGGCGGCGAGCGCGGCGAAGGAGACGCCGGCGGCCAGAAGGGCGCGCGCGGGCGCGATTTTGCGAGACATAAGGGTCCTCCCGAGGCGCGGACGGGCGGGCCGACCGGACTCGTTGTTTTGCATTTGTTGGATCGGACACGGGGAGGCGTCCGGGAGGCGGACCCTCAATGGGTTACGCGCGCGGCGTCAACTGACGAGCGATAACTTACGCTGTTGCAGCGCTGCCTTTTTTCAAAGTGTGGCGAAAAGACCGCATTTTCGAATCCTAGGCGCAAAATCGAACGGTGATCGCCGAATCCCTTCCCGATTAGGGAACGGTAAACGTTGAAAATCTTCCCGCCGCATACCGTTCTGTCAAAATCTGGCGAGCCAGCCCTCTTAGCCGCTTTCAGCGGCCGTCATAGTTTGTCACAGACGGGATGCTTGCCAGCAAACTTGGCCCCCCAGCTTTCGATCCAACCGAATGGCCCCGCATGCCGGGGCGGACGGAAGCTGGAGGCAGATATCAATGATCGGATCGAGCCGATCGGCGCTCGTCGCCGCGCTGCTGGCCGTGCTCGCGGCGACCCCCGCGGCGGCGAACGGCAAGGCCCAGGGCCTCACCCCCGAGGCGGCCCGCGCCAAGGTGACCCTGCATGACGACCCGCTGGAGGTCGAGGCCGTGCTCTCGACCCACGGGGTGCTGCGCTCGACCCGCGGGATCCTGCGCGCATCGCACAATGACGGCCACCTGCGCGCCGCCATCGACCGCCGCACCGGCCAGACCCGGTTCGAGGTGCGTCAGACCGTGCAGTACGTCGGCGCCTACCGGAACTTCTCGACCGTCAACTTCGAGACCGCGTCTTGGCCGGCCAGCGCCAGCCTGCGCAAGCTCGATCAGAATCCTGCGCATTGCGACGCGATCGATCCCCAGTCGGCCTGCTTCGAGGAACTCAGCTTCGTCGTCGACGAGGCCGAGTTGCGGCGCCTGGCGGCGCAGGGATCGTCCGGCGAGGCATGGGCCTTCAAGCTCAAGCCCCGGCAGGGTGACGAGCACCGCGCCAGCCTGCCCCGCGCCGAGATCGCCGGCCTCCTGATGGCCGTCGACGACTACCGCGCGCGCTCGGCCGGCGCGTCTTCGACGGCAGCCGACGCCCCCTGATCTTTCCAAGGAGATTTCCATGCGACTGAAACAGCCCCTCGGCGCGGCCCTGACGCTTTCCCTGCTGGCGGCCGCCGCCCCGGTTTTCGCGGGTCCGGCCGGCTCCGGCCTCGCCCACACCGAGTGGGTGGCCAAGAAGGCCGCCGAGGCCCGCGCCGCCGAGACCGTCCGCCTGACCGCCCCGTCGCGCGATTGCGTGCCGGCTCTCGTGACGGCGCTGCGCCAGCACGACGCGGTGAAGGGCGTGATGGTGGAGGCTTCGGACCTCAGCATCCAGGTCCGCACCGACGCCAAGACCGCCCGCGCCGGCGCGCTCGAAAGCCTGATGGCCCGCACCTGCGCCGCCACGACGGCGGCGGCGGCGTCGTGACCGCGGGGGCGGCGACAACTCTCCCCCCTCCGCCGCCCCTAAAGGCGATCTTCGCCTGAGCGGAAGGCGATGCGGGCGGCTCCACGCCCCGCCCGCATCGCCGCCCTTTTCTCGTCCGCCTTGTTTGCGCCGCCCCGCCCTTTAAGTTGGCGGGGCCCGCTCCTCCTCCGTGTGTGTGTCCGACGCCTGAATGCTTGAGCTCCAGTTTGACGACCTCGTCGCCGCGCCGCCCGTCGTGCTCGTGGTGGAAGACGACCCCGGCCTGCGAACGCTGCTCATGCGCACGCTGCGCGAGAACGGCTTCCAGGTGCTGAGCGCCGGGTCGGGGCCCGAGATGCTGCGCTGCCTCGACGGCGCACAGGTCGACATGATCCTGCTGGACGTCATGCTGCCGGGCGCCAACGGTTTCGATCTCTGCCGCGCCGTCCGGCAGACCAGCTCCGTCCCCATCATCATCGTCAGCGCCCGCGGCGACGAGGCCGACCGCCTCGTGGGCCTGGAACTCGGCGCCGACGACTATGTGCCCAAGCCCTTCAGCGCCAAGGAGCTGATCGCCCGCATCCGCGCCACCCTGCGCCGCACCCGTGGCCAGGTGGGGCCGGCCGCGCGCGCGCCCCGCGCCCAGCTCAGCTTCGCCGGCTGGACCGTCGACCCCGCGGCGCGCGAGTTGGTTTCCCCCGAGGGCGTCGCGGTTGAACTCTCCGGCGCCGAGTTCGACCTCCTGCTCGCCTTCCTCAGCCATCCCCAGCGCGTCATCGGCCGCGAGCGTCTGCTGGAACTGTCCCGCGCCCGGCTGGCCGACGCCTCCGATCGCAGCATCGACGTGCTGGTCAGCCGCCTGCGCCGCAAGCTCGCCGGGGCCGGCGACGGCGCGGTGATCCGTACCGTGCGCGGCGTGGGCTACATGCTGGCCCATCCGGTCAAGCGCGTCTGATGACCTGGCGGCCCTGGCCGCAGGGCCTGATCGGACGGGTCATCCTGGTGATGATGGCCGCGGTCCTCATCGAGTTCACGGCCAGCTCCGTCGTCTTCGAGCGCATCGACATCCACACCACCCGCTCGGAGCAGGCGCACCACCTCGCCGAGCAACTGGTCGTCGCCAGCCGCATCCTGGGCGAGACCGCCGAGCCGCGGCGTCCCCTCGTGGCGCGCGAGCTGTCTTCCCGCACCGCCACGGTCCAGTGGGGCGAGGGTTCGTTCCGTCCGCCGGCCGGGCAGGGCGGCTGGTTGCGGCGCCTGCACGCCGACATGGAGCGATGGGAGCCGTCGCTGGCCGGCCAGGACCTGCGCCTCGACCTGCTCGGCGGCGAGAGCGCTCCGCAGGCACGGCTCATCGCCTCGGTGCGGATGGACGACGGTACCCGGGTTCAGATCTCCTCCCGCGTCACGGCCAACCCCTGGGAGGCCATCTGGGCGGGGCTCGGCTCGGTCGCGGTCCTGTCGGCCGGCGTCCTCGTGGCGGCCGTGCTCCTGGTCCGCAGCTTCGGCGGTCCCCTCCGCGGCCTTGCCGCCGCGGCGGAGAGCGTGGGCCAGGGCGCTCCGGTCCACGTGCGGGAGGAGGGGGCCGGCGACCTGCGCCGCGTCGCCCGCGCCTTCAACGCCATGCAGACCCGCATCACCGACCTGATTACCGCGCGCACCCACGCCCTGGCCGCGGTGAGCCACGACCTGCGCACGCCGCTTTCGCGCCTGCGCCTGCGGGCCGGTCTCGTCGCCGACCCCGACACCCGCGACGCCCTGGAGCGCGACGTCGACGAGATGAGCGCCATGCTCGATTCCCTGCTCGCCTATCTCGGCGGGCGGCAGGACGCCGAGGCTCCGCGGCGGGTGGACCTCGCCGCCCTGTGCATGACCGTCGTCGACGCGGCGGTCGATGCGGGCGGTCTGGCCACCTATTCCGGCCCCGAGCGGCTGGCGGCCGAGGTGCGCCCCCTGGCGGTCAAGCGGGCCGTGGACAATCTCGTGCAGAACGCCCTGATCTACGGCGGTCGCGCCGACGTCGCTCTACTCGAAACCCCGGACGCCATCGTGGTCCGTGTCGAGGATGAAGGCCCCGGCATCCCGGACGAGCATCACGCCCGCGTCCGCGAGGCTTTCGAGCGTCTCGACGACGCCCGCGCCCGCAACACCGGGGGCCTGGGCCTCGGCCTCAGTATTGTGGAGCGTGTGGCCCAGACGGAGGGGGGCGAGTTCGTGCTCGCCAACCGCCCCACCGGCGGTCTGCGCGCCGAGCTGCGCCTGCCGCGGACCGACTGACGGACATCCTTTGATACGAACTTGCTGCGGGGGCGAAACGGCGCCGCGGCACAACGGCGGGGCGACGGCGCCCGGGACCGGACGTCGACACCGCCGCAAGGCGTGTTCGCTCGGGGGTCGTCGCACCCTTTCCTCCCCGGACCCCGGAGACCTCCCCCATGGACCACGTGCTGGAACGGGCCGCGCAGTTTCGCGGCAAGGTGTTTCCCCAGCAGAGCGCCCTCTATCGCCGCCTGGCCAGTGACGGCCAGAGCCCGAAGGCCCTGATGATCAGTTGCGCGGACTCCCGCGTGGTGCCCGAGGTCATCACCCAGGCCGCCCCTGGCGATCTCTTCGTCTGCCGCAACGCCGGCAACATTGTGCCGCCGTTCTCCCAGGCCAACGGCGGGGTCTCCTCTGCCGTGGAATATGCCGTCGTGGCCCTGGGCGTGCGCGACATCGTTGTCTGCGGCCACTCGGACTGCGGGGCCATGAAGGCGTTCAGCAATCCCGACGCCCTGGCCGCCATGCCGAACGTCGCCGCCTGGCTGCGTCACGCCCACGCGGCGCACAGCGTCGTCTGCTCCGCCTACCACGGCCTGGACGACGCCGAGGCCGCCCGGGTCATGGCGCTCGAAAATGTCGTGGTCCAGATCAACCACCTGCGCACCCACCCCTCCGTCGCGTCGGCCATCGCCCGCGGCGACCTCACGCTGCACGGCTGGTTCTTCGACATCGAGACGGGGCAGATCCTCGCGCTCGACGGCGAGAGCGGCCGCTTCGTCACCGTGGAATCCAACGGCCGCCTGCCCGTGGCGCTCGCTCCCGCCCGTCGCCTGGCCGCCGAAGGCCTGATCGGGGTCGCCGCCGAATGAGCGCCGACACCGCCGCCCAAACCCCCGCGGAGGCGTCCCGCGGGGGCGCCCTTTCGCGCGACCTGACGGCCTCCATCGTCGTCTTCCTGGTGGCCCTGCCGCTCTGCATGGGCATCGCCATCGCCTCTGGCGTGCCGGCCGAGAAGGGCCTCATCACCGGCATCATCGGCGGCATCGTGGTCGGCGCCCTGGCCGGCTCGCCGCTCCAGGTCAGCGGCCCCGCCGCCGGCCTGGCGGTCATCGTCTTCGAGATCGTGCAGAAGCACGGGATCGGCATGCTGGGTCCGCTGCTGGTGCTGGCCGGCCTGATCCAGTTGGCCGCCGGCGCGCTGAAGCTGGGTCAATGGTTTCGCGCCATCTCGCCCGCCGTCGTCCACGGCATGCTGGCTGGCATCGGCCTGCTGATCGTCGCCGGTCAGGTGCACGTGATGCTGGGCGACAGTCCCGGCCCCCACGGCCTGCGCAACCTGCTGGCCATCCCCGAAGCCTTCTTCAGCCTTAGCCCGGTCACTCTGGGGCTCGCCGAGCAGGCCTTCCTGGTGGGCGCCGTCACCATCGGCGCCATGGTGGGCTGGGAGAAGATCCGCCCCGCCAAGCTCAAGCTGATTCCGGGCGCGCTGCTGGGCGTGCTGGCTGGCACGCTCGTGGCTGCCGCCTTCGGGCTCGACGTCAAGAAGATCGTCGTGCCGGAGTCGATCATCGCTGCGATCGACGTGCCGACGGCGGCGAACTTCGCCCGGCTGGCCGAACCGGCGCTGCTGGTCACGGCGCTCGCGATCGCCTTCATCGCCTCGGCGGAAACGCTGCTATCGGCGGCTGCGGTGGATCGGATGCACGACGGTCCGCGCACCAAGTACAACAAGGAACTCTTCGCCCAGGGCGTCGGCAACATGCTGTGCGGCGCAGCGGGCGCTCTGCCGATGACCGGGGTGATCGTGCGCAGTTCGGCCAATGTGCAGGCCGGCGCCGCGACCCGGCGCTCGGCGATCCTTCACGGCCTGTGGCTTCTGGCCTTCGTCGCGCTGCTGCCCATGCTGCTGCGTCAGGTGCCGAGCGCCGCCTTGGCCGGGGTGCTGGTCGTCACCGGCTGGCGGCTCGTGAGCCTCCAGCACGTGCGTCACCTGTTCGAGCGCTACGGCTTGCTGCCCGCCGCGATCTGGGCGGCGACCTTCGTCGGTGTGGTCGCCACCGACCTGCTGACGGGCGTGCTGATCGGCATGGCGCTGACCCTCCTGGAGCTGGTTCCACACCTGCGCAGTATGCGCCTCAGCATCGCCGAGCGCGCAGGCGACGGCGCGGAGCGCGAGGTCAGCCTTGAGGGCGCCGCGACGTTCGTCCAGTTGCCGCGGATCACCAAGGCGCTGGAGGCGATCCCGGATGGCGGCCGCCTGCGGCTCGATACGCAGCGGCTGTCCTGTCTCGACCACACCTGCGCCGAGGTGATCGACGAGTGGCTGAAGGCCAAGCGTCGGGCGGGAACGAAGGTCGAGGTCTCGCCGGGGCCCTTCGCGGCCCGATTGGCGGGAGCGACGTAGGGAACCCTCGGAGGAGACGCTCGGAGAAGCGGGGCGGCGGAGCGATCCGCCGCCCTTTTCCGCGTGGGCCTGCCTCAGGCGTGCCGCCCTTCGGCGAACTCCTCGATCATCTTCTCGCAGAAGGCGGGGAGGTCGTCCGGCTTGCGCGAGGTCACCAGACCCCGGTCGACCACCACCTCTTCGTCCACCCAGTCCGCGCCCGCGTTGCTCAAGTCGGCCTTGAGCGACGGCCACGATGTCATTCGCTTGCCTTGCACCGCCTCGGCGTCGATCAGCGTCCAGGGGCCGTGGCAGATCGCGGCGATCGGCTTCGAGGCCTGCGCGAACGAGCGGACGAACGCGATGGCCTTCGGCTCCAGGCGCAAGGCGTCCGGGTTGATCACGCCGCCCGGGAGCACGATCGCGTCGTAGTCCTCGGCATTGGCGTTCGCGAGCTCCCGGTCGACCCGTACCTTCTCGCCCTTGTCGTGGTGTTGGAAGCCCTGGATCTGCCCGGCCTGGGGCGCGATCACGTCCACGTCGGCGCCCGCGGCCTTCAGGGCCTCGACGGGCTTCTCGAGTTCGACTTGCTCGAAGCCGTCCGTGGCCAGCACGGCCACCTTCTTCCCCTGCAGCTTGGCGTCGGTCATCGCATGTCTCCCGGTGTCTGGGGGTTGAGGTCGCCTCCTAACCGCCGGAACGCCCCGGTGTTCCTGGCGAGCCGCCGATCGCGCACGAAAAAGGGGCGGCGGATCGCTCCGCCGCCCCTCGAAGGTCCCTGGAAGGTCTGGGGCTTACCAGCGCTTGGTGATCGAGACGCCGTAGGTGCGCGGCTCGGTGTAGAACGCGTTCCGGAACAGGCCGGAGCTGTCGTCCGTCAGGTAGAAGTCGGTGATCGCCTTCTCGTTGGTGGCGTTCTTCACGAAGCCGGCGAGTTCGACGCCCATGTCGCTGTTATTGACCGTCAGCGTCAGGTTGACGTTGTCCCAGGCTTTGATGCGGTCCGGCGCGCTGTTGTAGATGCGCGCGAACGTCTTGGTCTGGTGGTAGTAGTCGCCGCGCAGCGTGGCGTCCCAGTCGCCGAGGGTCCAGGTGTACTGGGCGCCCAGCGAAACGGTCCAGTGCGGGGCGTTCGGCAGTTGGTTGCCGCCGAGGTTCACCGGCACGCCTTCCGAAACCAGGCCGCCGAAGGCGTTGGTGCCGGCGGCGATCGCGCCCGTCCCGTTGATGTTGGTGCCCGCGCCCGCGGCCGAGGCCAGGGTGCAGACGCCGAGCAGGTTGAATGGGTTGGTCGCGTTCGCGATGCCCAGTGCGGTGGCCGCGGCCGCCGTGGAGACCACGCAGTTCGACGCCGCGCTCGACTTCACCAGGGTCAGGCCCGGGTTGCTCTGCGTGCGGTTGAACGTGTCGACGAGCGAGGCGTCCTTGATCTTGGTGTCGAGGTAGCCGATGGCCGCGTTGAACCGGAGGCCTTGGAGCGGCTGCCAGATCGACTCGAACTCCAGGCCCTTCACCTCGGCGTTGATGTTGTCGTTGGTGGAGGCGCGGTTGATGATCCGCGAGATCTGGTAGTTCTTATAGTCGTAGTAGAACCCGGTGAGGTTCAACTGCATCGTGCCATTGAGCAGGGTGTTCTTCATCCCGATCTCGTAGGCGTCGATCAACTCGGGCTTGAAGGTCAGCGAGGTCGGAACCACGCCGATGCCGGGGCTGGGCGGGGTGTTCAGACCACCGGACTTGTAACCACGCGAGTAGAACGCATAGACCAGCGTGTCGTCCGTGAAGCCTAGGTCAGGCTTCCAGTCGAAGCCGAAGCGGCCCGTGGGCTTCTTGAACTTGACGTGCAGGATGCCCGGCTGCCCGGCCAGCGGGGCGCCGATGCCCGAGCCGGGGGTGCCGAGCGTCACCGAGTGGTTCTCGACGTCCTTCGAGTCGACCGTGTAGCGCAGGCCCAGGGTCCACTTGAAGTTCTCGGCCATCTGCCAGTACAGCTCGCCGAACACCGCGTACGACGTCAGGTCGTAGGGGCCGTAGCTGTCGTAGTAGTTGTGGCCGAGGTGCGTCGGGTCGGCGTTCGGGTCGATCGCCACGCAGGCCGCGCCGCTTGTGCAGTTGGCGTTGCCCGTGTTGAGCAGGTTGTTGACCTGGTAGTAGCCGGTGCCCGTGTTGAACATCACGTAGTAGTCGCCGGTCGCCTGGTAGCGGCTGAAGATGCCGCCGATGTTGAAGTTCCAGGGTCCGTCGAAGCTCGATTGCAGCCGCAGTTCATGGCTCCACTGCTCGGTGTAGGCCGAGGAGATGTCGCTGGTGGTGAAGCGGTTGAACGTGCCGTTCTGCGGATCGCGGATCGCGCCGCCCGGGAACAGGCTGGCGTACAGCGCCGCATAATTCGGCACGGCCGCGAACACGTTCACCGGGTTCGGCGTCGTGTTGAACGTCGAGCTCGGCGTGTAGCGGTTGTAGTCCTGACGGGTGGTCAGCTTGTACCAGGTGTACGCCGACAGCCAGTTCAGGGTCAGGTTGTCGGTGACGTCGAACTGGGCGTTGAACTCGTAGATGTCGGTCTTCGACTTGTAGATCGGGTCGAAGGTCGACTCGATGTCGCGGATGCTCGGCGTCTGCATCTTTCCGGCATAGGCGTCGCCGGTCTGGAAGCCCGCCAGCGCGCCGAAGAGGCCGCCCAGCGTCGCCTGGCTGTTCACCGTGCCGAACGCGTCGGCCGCGTAGAGCGAGGTGGCGCGGCAGCCCTGGCTGAACAGGCCGCGCTCGATCTGGCCGATCAGGCCGCCCGCCGCCGTGGAATAGCCCACGCCGCCGACGTTGGCCGGACCGGTGTCCTTGCTGCAGATCTGCTTGCCGATCCGCGAGCGGTTGTCGTCTTCCTCGAAGTGGTCCCACATCACCCAGCTACGGAACTTCTCGCTGGGATTGAAGGCGAGGGTGGTGCGGAAGCCGTACAGGTCGCGGTCGTCGGCGTCGTTGCCGGTGACGAGGTTCTTACCGAAGCCGTCCCGCTTCAGGTACGAGCCCGCGACGCGCAGGGCCAGCATGTCGCCGAGGGGGATGTTGATCATCCCGCGGGCCTTCATGGTGTTGTAGTTGCCGTATTCGGCGCGGACGTTGCCTTCGAACTGGTCGGTCGGCTTGGCCGTGACCATGTTCACCACGCCGCCCGTGGCGTTCCGGCCGTACAGCGTGCCCTGCGGGCCGCGCAGCACTTCCACCCGCTCGACGTCGTAGAACTCGGTCTCGAACA
>NZ_JANINU010000053.1 GCF_024508875.1 Phenylobacterium sp. | reverse complement strand
GCCGGCGGCTTCTGGCCCGACCGCGGCTACGAGTGGTACGCGGGGATCTGAGCCGCCGCCAACTTGTCGCGAGCGGCGGGATCGGCGATGTCGATAGGACGTGGCCGAGACCTCAGCCGGAGAACGCCGATGCCGCCGACGTCCGAACTGTCCGCGCGGCAGGACCTTGTGCGGGCCTATCGCCAGGTCGCCGAGCTCGGGCTGACCGAGCTGTCGTCGGGAAATCTGAGCGTGCGCCACGGCGATGGCATGCTGATCTCGCCCACCGGGGCCAGCGCCGAGACCATCGACGAGGACAGCCTGGTGTACGTCGGCTCCGATGACACCTGGGAGGCGGACCGGAAGCCCTCCAGCGAGTGGCAATTGCACGCGCGGATCTATCGAGGCAGTCCCGGGACGAACGCGGTGGTGCACACGCACTCCGACTACTGCGTGGCCGTCGCGTGTCACGGCCAGCCGCTGCCGGGCTTCCACTACATGGTGGGGGCGTTCGGAGGGGACGACGTGCCGTGCGTGCCCTACTCGACCTTCGGCAGCGAAGCCCTGGCGCGCGACGTGGCCGAGGCGCTGCAGGCGCGCAGCGCGTGCCTGATGGCCAACCACGGCGCGACCACACGCGCCCGCAGCCTGGCCAGCGCCGTCGCCCTGGCGCACCGGTTGGAGATTTCGTGCCGCCACTATGTGCTGGCGCGGGCGCTGGGCGAGCCGCGGCGGCTGACGCCCGAGGACTGGGCGGATTTCCACCGGCGGACCGGCAACAGCGGCTACGGCCGGACGGCGTGAGGGGCCCATGACGACCGGATTGCTGGCCATCGGACTCACCACGCTGGACATCAACGCCTACCCGATCGACGCGCTGACCCACACCGAGCGGGCGAGCCTCATAAAGGGGCTGGCCTGTGCGCCCGCGGGGACTGCGGCGGGGGCCGCGCTCGTCGCCGCCAAGCTGGGCGTGCGGACGGCGCTGGCGGGGGCGGTCGGCGACGACATGAACGGCCTGTTCGTCCGGACCGGCCTGGAGAGCCTGGGCGTCGATACCCGCCTGCTGGCGACGCGCGCGGGCGAGCCGACCTCGTCCACGCTGCTGGCGGTCGAAAGCGACGGCCGACGCTCGAGCTTCCATCGGCCGGGCGCGGGGCTGTCGCCGCCCCTGGACGCCGCGGTGGTCGCCGCCGCGCGCGGGAGCCGGTTCGTGCACTACGCCGCCGTCGGCGGGCCGACGACGGACGGCGGCCCCGGCGCGGCCCTGCTGGCCGAGGCGAAGGCCGCCGGCGCGGTCGTGACCTGCGACCTGATCTCGCCGAGAGGCAGCGCGGCCGAGGAGATCGGCCGCATCCTCCCGCACGTGGACTATTTCATGCCGAGCGCGGCCGAGGCGGTGTTGCTCTCCGGCTCGGAGGATCTGGCGGCAGCGGCCGAGCGGTTCGTCGCTCTGGGCGCAGGGGCCTGCGTGATCAAGAACGGGCGCGCCGGCGTCGTGGCGCTCATCGACGGCCGGCGTCACGCCGTGCCGGCGTTCGCCGTCGATGCGGTCGATACGACAAGCTGCGGGGATTCGTTCTGCGCCGGCTTCATCGCGGCCCTCGACCGGGGCTGGGGCCCGCTGGAGGCATGCCGGTTCGCCGCGATGGTGGCCGGGCTGGTCGCGGAGGGCGTCGGCACGCTGGGCGCCCTGGCAAGCTTCGACGCGACGGTGACGGCGATGGGGCGATACGCCGTGGCGAGCTAGGTCCGCGCTGCGTCAGTACACGTTCGTCGCCACCACCTCCGCCTCGGCGGCGCACTTGGCGGCGTCCGGCGCCGGGGCGGTCTTGCGAACGGCGGCCACTTCCTTCCGCACTTCGTCCAGGTCCTTGCGGAACGCCTCCTTGCCGTGCAGCGCGGCGACGAGGATGGAGCCGTTGGCCCAGCCCATGTGGACGGCGCTCATGTTGTGCACGCCGCAGACCATGCGGCTTTCGCCGAAGGCGCGGGCGCGGGACATGATCGGCGTGGCGCGGTCGGGCGCGATCTCGGACAGGAGCAGGCCGACCGTCCAGCCCCAGGTGTTGTGGCCCGACGGATAGTCGGGGCTCTTGGCCAGCCCCTCCGACTTGGCGATGCAGGTGTTACCCTCGTCGATGAGATAGGGCCGCTGGCGCTTGTAGATGTCCTTCGGCCGGTTGGTGATCTGGCTGGCGTCGCGGCCGACACGCGCGAACAGGGCGTAGGTCTTGGGCGCGTTCTGCGGCGTGAGCTCGGCGCCGAGCGCGCAGCTCATGCCCTTGATGATGCCGAACGAGTTGTCGTCGCCCTTGGCCATCTCCCAGCGCGGCGTGCCCTCGAACTTCCGCGTCTGGAGGTACAGGGTGCGGTCGGCCTCGTAGCGCGTTGTGCCGGCGACCGGCGCGGGCGGCAGGATTTTGTAGGTGTCGACGTCCTCGGCCGTCAGGTAGGGCTGGGGAACCGCCGGCGCCGCGGGCTTCGGCGCCTCGGCCGCGCCGATCAGGCCCACCGCGGCCACGCTTACAAGCACCTGCATCATCCGCATCGCACACTCTCCCGAAACTGTGGCTTCGGGTGTCGCAAAGGCGCGCCGTCGTGGCAACGGGGGCCGCCCGCCGCGCCGCCTGAGCCGGAAACGAAAAAGGGCCGCCGGACGTGCCGACGGCCCCCGATCGGTAGTGTGGGACGGAGCCCTACGCCTTCTGGAACAGGTCGGCCCAGCGGCGCTTCTTGCGGTTCTTGTGCGCGCCGCGGTGCCAGGCGTCGGAGGCGATGAGCGGGACGACGGTGGTGGCTTCCGCGAACACCATCTGCTCCCAGGTCACGTCCACCTTGCCCCACGAGCAGGCTTCCTTGAGCGTCGAGGACGAGCAGGCGCCGTCGCGCACGTCGGCCACGGTGATCTGGACCGCGTACTTGTGCATGTCGACCTCGTGGCCGAGGATTTCGGCGCAGACGACGGTGTCCTGCGCGAAGTTCTTCGGCACGCCGCCGCCGACCATGAAGAGGCCGGTGGCGCCCGCCTTCAGCTTGATCTCGGTCAGCTCGCGGAAGTCGGCCACCGCGTCGATGGTGAGATAGGGCTTGCCCGCCTTTATCCGCTCGACCTGGTGCTTCACGAGGCCGAAGCCGGCCGAGCTGTCCACGAACGCGGGGCAGAAGATCGGCACGCCCTCGCGGTAGGCGACCTCGACGAGGCTGTCGGGCTTCTTGGCGTTGCCGGCGGCCAGCCACTTGCCCATCTCATGGATGAACTCGCGGCTGGAGTAGGGGCGGGGCTCCAGCATCTCGCACAGCGCGTAGATCGTGCCGTCGCAGTTCTGGAGCTCCTCCTCGTCGATGTAGGTGTCGTAGATGCGGTCGATGTACATCTCGCGCAGCTCACGGTCGTCGACGGTGGAGTCGGCCTGGTAGTGCTTGAAGCCGAGGGCTTCGAAGAAATCCATGTCCACGATCGAGGCGCCGGTCGCGACGATCGCGTCGATCATCCCGTACTTCACCATGTCGCGGTAGATGTGCATGCAGCCGCCCGCCGAGGTGGAGCCGGCCAGCGTCAGCCAGGTCGAGCACTCGGCGTCCTCCAGCGACATCGACCAGATGTCGGCGGCGCGCGCGGTGTCGCGGCTGGTGAAGCTCATCTTGCGCATGGCGTCGATCACCGGACGGGCGTCGTACTGGTCGATCGCCACGTGCTCGACGGTGTTGGCGAGCAGTTCGGCTTTGCGGTTCGAATTCACCGGAGCGTTCATCTTCCGAAGTTCCCTTCTGAGGGTGATCGCCCGTCGGAAAACAGAAAGGCGCGACCGGGACGGAGCGACCGGCCGCGCCTATAGCACTAATGTGACCCTTTTAGCGCTTGCGGCGCTTCTTCCCGGCGGCGCCCTTGGGGCGCGACAGACGGACCACCTTACGCTCCTCCTCCCGCTCCTCGCGGGGCAGGCGGATCGAGCGGCCGGCCAGGCCGAACATCGAGGCCATCGGCGCATCGCCCACGATCGCGGTCTCGGCGTCGCCGAAGCCGTTGAAGCGGGTGTTCATGGCGACGCCATAGGCGCCGAGCATGCCGATCTCGATGTAGTCGCCTTCCTGGATGTCTTCCGGCAGCCAGAACGGGCCCGGCATGTGGTCGAGGCTGTCGCAGGTGGGACCGTAGAAACGAAAGGGCTTCAGCGGCCCTTCCACCTCGTGCGCGCCCTCGCCCTCGCCGCGGTAGAGCTTCACCGGAAAGGGCCACTTCACGTGCGCCGCATCGAACAGCGAGCCGTAGCTGCCGTCGTTGAGGTACAGCGCGTCGCCCTTCTTGAGCTCGACCTTGGTGAGGATCGAGGAGGCCTCGGCCACCAGCGCCCGGCCGGGTTCGCACCACAGCTCGGTGTCTTCGTGCACGCTCATCTCGGCGAAGCCGCGATGGATGCTGTCGGCGTAGTCGGCCATGTCGGGCGGAACCATGCCCGGATAGACCGACGGGAAGCCGCCGCCCACGTCCACGATGTCGACCATGACGCCGGCGCGCACGATGGCGCGGTTCGCCTGGGCCATCGCCGCCTGGTAGGCGGTCGGCCGCATGCACTGGCTGCCGACGTGGAAGGAGACGCCCATCTTGCCCTGGGTGGCGCGGCGCGCGGCCAGCAGCAGCGAGGGAGCCTCGTGCGCCGGGACGCCGAACTTGCCGGACAGGGAATAGGACGCGCCTTCCGCGACGACCGCCAGGCGGACGATGAGCGTCAGGTCGTTGGCCCCGTCGGTCGCCTCGAGGATCTTTTGCAGTTCCTCGTGCGTGTCGAACGAGAAGGTCTTCACGCCATGGCGGTGATACGCCTCGGCGATGGCCTTGCGGCTCTTCACCGGGTGCATGAACGCCATGCGCGCGCCCGGAGCGAACTGGGCGACCAGTTCGATCTCAGGGACCGAAGCCACGTCGAACGAGTTCACGCCGGCCTTCACCAGGGCCTCGATGACCCACGGCGAAGGGTTCGCCTTCACAGCGTAGAAAACGTCGCCTTGAAAATTGTCCTGGAACCAGCGCGCCGCTACGGCCACAGCATCCGGCCGCGCAAAGGCGACAGGACGCTCCGGAGACCGCTCGCGGACCAGGTCCAGGGGCGTATGGTACGTGTGCACCTCACGCAACCCCCAACGGATTGTTGAACCCAGACCGGCGTTAGCAGCGCTTTTTAGGACTTCGGGTCCGCCGGAAGGCGCGCAGATAGGGTCTTTGGACGGGTGTGTAAAGGGCTTGTTTGTGCGGCGGGTCGGCGCGGCGGCCGGACGGGTCTGTCCGGGGGGGCGCAAGCGTCGAATATTCCGGCTTTTTCAACCCGGAGCGAACATGTCGCAGGGCCGCGCTAGACCGGGGGCGGCGCGCCGTGCCATGAAGCCGGGCTAATACGGGAAAGCTCCGACCAGTCACATGCCTGACGCCGCCGTTCTGTCGATACGGAACGTCTCCAAGACCTTCGGCCAGCGCCGCGCCCTCGACGGGGTGTCGCTGGAGGCCACGAAGGGCGAGATGATCGCCCTCATCGGCCCGTCGGGATCGGGGAAATCCACGCTCCTGCGCTCGATCAGCGCCCTGCAGACCATCGACGCCGGTCCCGGCCAGATCGTCGCCTTCGACGGCCCGGTCCAGAAGGACGGCAGGATCGATCCCAACGTGCGCAAGACCCGCACGCGGATCGGCATGATCTTCCAGCAGTTCAACCTGGTGGGCCGGCTCAGCCTGTTCACCAACGTGGCGCTGGGGTCACTGGGCCGCATCGGCTTCTGGCGCGCCGCCTTCGGGCTGTGGCCAGAGGAGACCAAGCAGTCGGCCATGGCCGCCCTGCACCGCTTCGGCGTCTCGGACTACGCAGCCCAGCGCGCCAACACGCTGTCGGGCGGCCAGCAGCAGCGGGGCGCGATCGCCCGGGCGCTGGTGCAGAAGGCCAAGATCATCCTGGCCGACGAGCCGGTCGCCTCGCTGGACCCCGTCTCGGCCCGCCGGGTGATGGAGATCCTGCGCGAACTCAATCGCGACGACGGCCTCACCGTCATCGTCACCCTGCACCAGGTGGACTACGCGTTGCGCTACTGCGACCGCGTGGTGGCGCTTAAGGCGGGCAAGGTCGTCTACGACGGCCCGTCCGGTGGCCTGAAGCGCGAGCAACTCATCGACATCTACGGCCCCGAATTCGAGGACGTCTTCTGGGAAGGAGCGCCCACATGATCCGTCGCACCCTCATCCTCACCCTGAGCGCCGCGGCCCTGGCCCTGGCCTCGTGCGGCAAGCCCGCCGAGAAGCCGGCGGAGGGCGGCACGCCCAAGGAGCTCACCTTCTCGATCCTGTCGGCCGAGAACCAGACGTCCATGGAGCCGCTCTGGGCGCCGCTGCTGGCAGACATGTCCGAGCAGATCGGCGTGAAGGTGAAGCCCTACTTCGCCACCAACTACACGAGCCTCGTGGAGGCCATGCGCTTCAAGCAGGTGCAGATCGGCTGGTTCTCGGCCTCGCCCGCGCTGGAGGCGGTGAACCGCGCCGACGGCCAGGTGCTGGGCCGGGTGGTCGATGCCGGGGGCGATGCGACCTACAAGTCGGTGATCATCGTCAAGAAGGGCAGCGGCATCACCCTCGACAAGGTGCTGAAGTGCGACAAGACCCTGTCCTTTGGCCTGGGCGACACCCAGTCGACGTCGGGCACCCTGGCGCCGATGACCTATCTGTTCACGCCCAAGGGCATCGAGCCGAACAAGTGCTTCAAGTCGGTGCGCTCGGCCAGCCACCAGGCCAACGCCTTCTCGGTGGCCAACGGCGTCGTCGACGTGGCGACCAACAACTCGGTCGGCATGCTGTTCTTCCAGCGGCAGAGCCCCGAGCTAGCCGCCAAGGTCGAGACGATCTGGCAGTCGCCGCCGCTTCCCGAGAGCTCGATCGTGGTCCGCAAGGACCTCGATCCGGCGCTGAAGGAGAAGATCCGCCAGTTCTTCCTCACCTATGGGACGGGGACCGACGAAAAGGCGGAGAAACAGCGCGAAGTACTGAAGGGCCTCGCCTACGGCGGCTTCCGCCCGGCGGACAACTCCTACCTCGACCCGATCCGCGAGATGGAAGCCAGCGAAGGCCTGGCCGCCGCGAAGCGTTCGGGTGACGCCGCCAAGATCGCCAAGGCCCAGGCCGAGTTCGACAAGATCAGCGCCGAAGCCGCCAAGAGCCGCGCCCTCGAGCCCGCTCCCGCCCAATGACGACCCCGACCGCCGTTCCGCCGCCGCCGAAGCGGTCGCTGGCCCAGCGCGCCCCGGACATCGCGCTCTGGGGCGGCCTGGTCGTGCTGCTGGCGATCGCCTTCGGGCCGGCCGAGCTCAACAAGTTCCCGCTGCTGTTCCAGAACTCCGGCAACATGCAGGAGCTGGGCAAGGGCTTCCTCAGCCCCGACTTCACCGATCTGGGGCTCTATGCCTCGAAGATGTGGCTGACGGTGCAGATGGCGCTGTGGGGCACGGCGCTGGCCATCCTGGCGGCGGCGCCGCTGGGCCTGCTGGCCTCGCGCAACATCACCCCGGCCTATATCCAGATCCCGGTGCGCCGGTTCCTGGACATCGTGCGCTCGGTGCCCGACCTGGTCATCGGGATGATCTTCCTGGTGGCCGTAGGCCCGGGGCCTCTGGCGGGGGTCATGGCGCTGTCGATCGGCACCTCGGGCGTGCTGGCCAAGCTGTTCTCGGAGGCCGTCGAGTCCATCGACAAGGGTCCCGTGGAAGGCGTGCGCGCCACCGGCGCCCACAAGCTGCACGAGGTGATCTGGGGCGTGATCCCGCAGGTCGCGCCGTTGTGGACCAGCTATGCGCTGTACCGCTTCGAGTCGAACAGCCGCAGCGCCACCGTGCTGGGCCTGATCGGCGCCGGCGGCATCGGCCAGGTGCTCTTCGACAGCCTGAACGCGTTCGCCTATTCCAACACCGCGGCCATCGTGGTGGTGATCATCGTGGCGGTCAGCCTGATCGACATGCTGAGCCAGGCGATCCGGAGCCGGCTGCTCTAAGCGCGGCGGGCCTCAGCAGGGCGGCGCCTTGGCGTAGCTGTCCAGGTACTCGGCGTATGGGCGCATGCCCAGGGCCCCGCGGCGCGCTTCGATCCCCTCCGGAGCCTCGGTGGGGAACGGGACGAACCGGCCGTTCTCGCATCTCATCTGCGAGCCGTAGCGTTGCGGCCGGCCCTCGGTCGTGGCCAGGCGGTCGTACATCAGCGCGTAGTCGCCGCCGGCGATTTCCCCCTTCGCCGCCAGCGGCTCCAGCACCGGCAGGAACCTGCGCCATAGGTCCGGCCCGGCATGCTGGACGATCATGAAGGCGGCCTGAGAGGCCTCGCGTCCGTACTTGCCGATCGTGAACCAGCCCTCGGGCGGCAGCATCTCCAGCAGCGCCTTCTGGTTCGCCGCGTCGACGTCGCGGATCTGTTTGGAGACGATCTTGAAGGCGGCGTCGCGGTCCGCGGCCGGCAGCTTGCGCGGATCGATCTTGCCGAGGCCCGCCCGCGCCGCCTGGTCCAGGGCTCCCAGGCGGACCAGCGTCTCGGCGTCATCCTTCGGCGGGGGCAAGGCAGCCTGCTTCGCGCGGACCTCGGCGATCGCGGCGGCCACGGGGGCGATGGCGATGCGGGTCTCTAGGGAGACGTCGGCCGGGGGCGCCGCGACGTGGACGGCCGCGGCCTGTACGAGCATGGCGGCGACGAGCATGGCGATCCCCTGCGAGGTGTGACGGTGACGCTTGCCTCAGGTTGTGACCGGATTCTGGCGCAACGAAAAAGGGCGGGATCTTTCGATCCCGCCCTCGTTCCGTAGGTGCGTCCCCGGCTCGGCCCGCGCGGCTCTCGCCGCTCCGTGCCCGGGATGACGAGCTACATGGTTAGAAGTCCATGTCGCCCATGCCGCCCATGCCACCGCCGGGCATGCCGCCCGCAGCGCCGCCGCCCTTCTTGGGGGCTTCGACGATGGCGGCTTCCGTGGTGATCAGCAGGCCGGCCACCGAGGCGGCGTCCTGCAGGGCCGTGCGGACGACCTTCGCCGGGTCGATGACGCCGGCCTTCACCAGGTCGACGTACTCTTCCGACTGGGCGTTGAAGCCGAAGGTGGCCGAGCCGTTCTCCAGCACCTTGCCGACCACGATCGAGCCTTCGACGCCGGCGTTCTCGGCGATCTGACGGATCGGGGCCTGCAGGGCGCGGCGCACGATGGCGACGCCGGCTTCCTGGTCGTCGTTGTCGCCCTTGAAGCCTTCGAGAACCTTCGAGGCCTTCAGCAGGGCGACGCCGCCGCCGGGGACGATGCCTTCTTCCACCGCAGCGCGGGTGGCGTTCAGGGCGTCATCGACGCGGTCCTTCTTTTCCTTCACTTCGACTTCGGTCGAACCGCCGACGCGGATGACCGCGACGCCGCCGGCCAGCTTGGCCAGACGCTCTTGCAGCTTTTCCTTGTCGTAGTCCGACGAGGTCGTTTCGATCTGAGCCTTGATCTGGGCGATGCGGCCGTCGATGTCGGTCTTGTCGCCCGAACCGTCGACGATCGTGGTGTCGTCCTTAGTGATCGTGACCTTCTTCGCCTTGCCCAGCATGTCGAGCGTGACCGACTCGAGCTTGATGCCCAGGTCTTCGGAGATGAGCTGGCCGCCCGTCAGGATGGCGATGTCTTCCAGCATGGCCTTGCGGCGATCGCCGAAGCCCGGAGCCTTGACCGCCGCGACGCGCAGGCCGCCGCGCAGCTTGTTGACCACCAGGGTGGCCAGCGCTTCGCCCTCGACGTCCTCGGCGATGATCAGGAGCGGACGGCCCGACTGGACCACGGCTTCCAGGACCGGCAGCAGCGGCTGCAGGGTGGAGAGCTTCTTTTCGAAGAGCAGGATGAGCGGCTCTTCGAGGTCGGCCTCCATCTTCTCGGCGTTGGTGATGAAGTACGGCGACAGGTAGCCGCGGTCGAACTGCATGCCTTCCACGACGTCGAGTTCGGTCTCGGCGGTCTTGGCTTCCTCGACGGTGATCACGCCTTCGTTGCCGACCTTGGCCATGGCCTTGGCGATCATCTCGCCCACTTCCACGTCGCCGTTGGCCGAGATGGTGCCGACCTGGGCGATCTCGGAGTTGTCCGAAACCTTCTTGGCGTTCGACTTGATCTCTTCGATGACCTTGGCGACCGCCTTGTCGATGCCGCGCTTCAGGTCCATCGGGTTCATGCCGGCGGCGACCGACTTCAGGCCTTCGACGACGACGGCCTGGGCCAGGACCGTGGCGGTCGTGGTGCCGTCACCGGCCTTGTCGTTGGTCTTCGAGGCGACTTCGCGGATCATCTGCGCGCCGAGGTTCTCGAACTTGTCGGCCAGTTCGATTTCCTTGGCGACCGACACGCCGTCCTTGGTCGAGCGCGGGGCGCCGAAGGACTTCTCGATGACCACGTTGCGGCCCTTGGGGCCCAGGGTGACCTTCACCGCATTGGCGAGGATGTTGACGCCGCGCAGCATGCGGTCGCGCGCGTCAGAAGCGAAATAGACGTCTTTGGCAGCCATGGCTGGTTCTCTTTCCTAGAATTTCGGTG
>NZ_JANINU010000052.1 GCF_024508875.1 Phenylobacterium sp. | reverse complement strand
TCGGGTTCGCCCGACTATGGAGATAAACGCGCGCATAATAAGCGGACTGGACCCGGGTGCGATTCCCGGCGGCTCCACCAATCTTCCTTCCGGGTTATCGCCGGGAAGTGCGGGGCCGATCAGCATCGACAGACGTGTAAAGGCGTTGCTTTCTCTCGGCCTGACCCACCGTTCCGGGTTTTAAACTAAATGCGAACGATAACTTCGCTGAGGAAGTTCGCCTGGCTGCGTAATGCGGTCCGGTAACATCCGAACCAAGTCCTAGGGGTTCAGATCCTTAGGCGGGGCCCGAGGGGCGCCTGGCAACAGAAGCCCCTCACTATTCTCAGCAATCGTTGGCGCCCCTCGCTTTGTCCGCAGAACTGCGGGCGCCTGGCAACAGAAGCCCTCCACTTATTTCAGTGGTTCTGGCGCCCTTCACGCCTTCCAACCTGCCGCTGCCGCGGCCGCCACGCCCCACCGCGGGTAGGCCTCCATGTCAGCTTCAGGACAGAAGCGGCCCCGCGTCCTGCTTCCAGCCTTGCGCGCGGCCCGGCAGTCGCTACCTTCCAGGTATTCGTTCCGCTTCGGAGTTGCGCGTGTGGCCCAGGATCCGCCGGCCCAGGATCTGATGAATTACGAGGCCCTTGCGCAGGACGCCCTGCGTGGGGTGGCGAAGGCCGCGCTGAAACGCGCCGCCGCGCCGGAAGGACTGCCGGGCTCGCACCACTTCTACATCACGTTCAAGACCGACGCGGCCGGCGTCTCAGGCCCGGTCGATCTGCTGTCGAAATATCCGGACGAGATGACCATCGTCCTGCAGCATCAGTACTGGGACCTGGCGCCGGGCGAGACGTTCTTCTCGGTGACGCTGCAGTTCGGGGGCCAGCCCAAGCGGCTCTCGATCCCCTATGCGGCCATCACCCGCTTCTACGATCCGTCGGTGCAGTTCCTGCTCCAGTTCGAACCGCCTCCGCCGGCGCCGCCTGAGACGAAGGCCGCTCCCGAGGGCAAGCCGGACGCCAAGGCCGACGACGCCCCGAAGGGCGACGCCACCATCGTTTCGCTCGACCAGTTCCGGAAGAAGTGACCGCATGACCGACGTGGCGTCGCGCGAACCGGAGACCCTCACCGACGAGGCGATCCTCCAGCGGTTCCTGCGCACCAAGAACCAGCCGACCGGTTCCCAGACCCTGGGCTTCAGAATGGTCTCGGTCAGCCAGGCCACGAAGTCGGTCGAGGTCGAATTCGACGCGAAGGCGGAACTGCTGCTCAATCCCATGAAGCAGATCCAGGGCGGCTATCTCTGCGCCATGCTGGACGAGGCCATGAGCGTGGCCTGCATGGTGGCCTCCGGCATGACCGCCGTCGCCCCTACGCTGGAGATGAAGACCAGCTTCCTGCGGCCCGGCATGCCCGGCAAGATCAAGGGGATCGGCCGGGTGGTGAAGTGGGGCCGCCAGGTCGCCTTCACCGAGGGTGAGCTCTACGACCCCGACGGCCGGCTGCTGGCCAAGGCCACCGGCACAGCGATCCCCACCCCGTTCGGCAACTACAAGAAGTAGGCGTCCGATGGCCCGGCTCCTCGTCCTCCTCACGGCCCTCTGGGTGGCGATGGGGGCGAGCGCGGCGCAGGCGGCTTCGGCGTTCACGGACTGGTCGGCCGTCGTGGTGGCGGGCGACTGGCACGCGCACGACGGCGGCCCTTCGGAAGGCTTCGACAACGCCCGGCGCGACGTCAGCGCCGCCTTGGTCCAGGCGGGCTTCCAGCCGCAGAACATCCGCCAGTTCTCTGTGCGCCCGGAGCGGTACAAGGACACCAATCCCGAAAAGAGCGACCTGCGGGGCATCTACGGGGCGCTTGTCGACCTGTCGGGCCGCACACAGGGCGGATGCGTGTTCTACATGACCTCCCACGGCGCGCCGCAAGGCGCCCAGTTGGACC
The DNA here is from genome assembly GCF_024508875.1 of Phenylobacterium sp. Taxonomy (GTDB): domain Bacteria; phylum Pseudomonadota; class Alphaproteobacteria; order Caulobacterales; family Caulobacteraceae; genus Phenylobacterium. The sequence continues at coordinate 8,654 of NZ_JANINU010000052.1, read as the reverse complement.
AGGGCCTGCTCCGGCCCGGCGTGCTGGCCGACATGCTGGACCGCACCTGCGGCAAGCGGCCGACGGTGGTCGTGATCTCGGCCTGCTTCTCGGGCGTTTTCGTACCCGTGCTCGCCCAGTCGAACCGCATGGTCCTGACCGCCGCACGGCCCGACCGCACCTCGTTCGGCTGCGGCCAGGACATCAAGTACCCCTATTTCGACGACTGTTTCCTGTCCGCGATGCCGGACGCGCGGGACTTCGGCGGCCTGGCCGGCGCCGTGCGCGAGTGCGTGCGGGCGCGCGAGGTCGCCGAGAAGCTGACGCCGCCGTCCGAACCTCAGATCTGGGTGGGCCCGCAGCTTCGGCCCATGCTGCCGCTCTACGCCTTCGACGCCGCAGCCAGGACGACGCACGCCGCAGGTGCGGCCGGACTGCGGCAACCCTGAACGCCGGCGCCGCGGCGGGACGTCACGTTCGGGTCAGCCCCGTTCGATCGGGGGAGACGGGCGGCCCGACTCATCCGCAGTGATAGGATTGGCGGCGATTTGGCGGAGTGATCCCAAGCGATGCAAAAGCTCGGCAGGGCGATGCTGGCGGCGTTGGCGCTCTTGGTCGGAGGGCCCGCTGCGGCTCAGGATGGCCCCCCGCCGGCCGCCTCGCGCACGCCGGCCGCCGGGGCCGCGCTGCCCAAGGCGCCCGTCCCCTACACGACGATCCGCCCGGCGGCCTCGCCCCCTCGATCCGCGGGCAAGCCGACGGCCTCCCCTGCTGCAGCCACGCCGCCCACGCCTCCGCGTCATCCGAACGGCGCGCGGCTGGCATCCAACCAGCCCATCGATCCCGTGCAGCTCGAAGCCTTCGTGGATGGCTGGGTCAGCGACGCCCTGCGCCGCGAGCACGTCGCCGGCGCCACGGTCTCGGTCGTGCAGAACGGCCAGGTGACCCTGAAGAAGGGCTACGGCTTCGCCAGCCTGTCGCCGCGCCGGCCCGTCGACCCCGACCGCAGCCTGTTCCGCGTCGGATCGATCTCGAAGACCTTCACCTGGATCCTCCTGATGAAGGAGGTGGAGGCTGGCCGTATTCGCCTGGACCGGCCCGTCAACCTGTACCTCCCGGAGAAGGTGCGCCTGACCGGCCGCTCGCGGGACGTCACCGTCGGCTCCCTGCTCAACCACACCTCGGGGTTCGAGGATCGCGCCCTGGGCCAGCTATTCAAGAACGACCCGCGGCGCGTGCGCCCCCTGGACCTCTACCTGCGCCAGGAGCGCCCCAGTCGGATTCGCCTGAACGGCGCCATCTCCAGCTATTCGAACTACGGCGCCGGGCTCGCGGGCGCGGCCACCGCCTTCGTCTCGGGCAAGACGTTCGAACGCCGCGTCGAGGAGGAGATCACCGGCCCCCTCGGCATGGCCAGCACCACCTTCCGCGAGCCCCGTCCCGAGCGGCGTGGCCTGCCGGGCGCCATGCCCGAACGTCTGCGCGGCGACGTGGCCGTGGGCTACGCGTGGCGCGACGCGGGCTACTTCCCGTACGACTACGAGTACATCGGCCAGATCGCGCCGGCGGGCTCGGCGTCGTCCACCGCGGGCGACATGTCCCGTTACATGCTGATGCTGCTGGGCAACGGCAGTTGGAACGGCGCGACCGTCTTCGGTCCCCGCGCGGCCCAGGCCTTCCGCTCGCCCATGCGCAAGACCCCTGTCGGTATCAACGGCTGGGCGCACGGGTTCATGACCTTCGACCTGCCCGGCGACTACCGCGGCTATGGCCACCTGGGCGACACGCTGGCCTTCCATTCGGCGATGATCGTGGTTCCGGAGCTGAACCTCGGCGTCTTCATCAGCACCAACGGCGGCAACGGCGGCGAGGTCGCCGCCGGCCTCCCCGAGGCGGTGCTGCGCGCCTTCTATGCCCCGCCCGCCGTGTTCCCGCGATCGGGGTCTGCGGATCTGCTCGCGGCGGCGGACGTGTTCTCCGGCGACTATCTCAGCACCCGCCGCGCCTACGGTGGCCTGGAGGGCTTCGTCGGCCTGATCGCCGGCGGGGCGAGCGTCACCGTCACGCCGGGCGGGCGGCTGTTGACCAGCGACTTGGGCGGGACCCGCGCCTGGACGCTGGAGGGGCCCGCAAGCGAGGGCCGCTTCATCTCCACGACTAGCGACGCCCGCCTGGCCTTCCACATGGAGGACGGGCGCGCGGTCAGCTTCCGGACGGGAGCCAACGCCGAGACGCTACAGCGGACCCCGTTCCTGCAGCGCCGCGGCACGCTCGCCTTCATGGCCGCCCTGACCGCGCTGACCGCCGCCGCCACCCTCGTCGGGCTCATCCTTCGCAGCCGTCGCGACCTGCGGCAGAACCAGATCCAGGCCCGGGCGGCGCTGATCCAGAACATCCAGGCCGGCCTCTGGCTTGCCGCGCTCGGCTTCTTCGCGGTGTGGGCGGCGCAAGCGTCCGATCTCGCCGCCATCATGTACGGCTGGCCCGGACCGCTGGTGGTCACCGCCTCGGCCTGCGCCCTCGTGGCCGCCGCGCTCACCCTGCTCACCATCGCCGCGGTGCCGGCCATCTGGCAGGGCGGCCGCCGGGTCGAATCATGGAGCGGGCTCAGGAAGGTGTTCTTCACGATCACCGTGCTGATCTATGCCGCGTTCTCGGTGCTGCTGGCCGTAAACGGCGCACTGGAACCCTGGAGCCGCTAGCGGTCTTCCCGGTCAGGCTGAGCCATCCTGACGGGACCAGAAGGCCTCCGGTCTCAAAGCTGCGAGCCTGTCGATCCCCGTAGGCTTGACGCTGGCCGACCGGTGTCGGGCCCCAGGGCTCGCGCCTAGGCATTAACTGCCGCCTGCGACAGCCTGTCCGAGGCGGCCACGGCCACGCTTAAACGAGGCCTTAACCAAGGACTGGGTAAATCCTGCCTACCAGAGGGGGAGAACCGCGTTTGCGGCGCCCTCCGTGATGGGAAGGGGCCACCGGTTGAACCAGTTCGTTGGCATGCTGCAGAGGTTCGGGATCGGCCGGCTGGCCGCGATCCTGGGCGTCGCCGCGGGCCTCGCCGCCGTGTTGGCGGCCGTGTTCATGAACCTGGGCCAGCCCAAGGCCCTGCTCTATTCGAACCTGGACCTCAAGGAAGCCGGCTCGATCACCGCCGCCCTCGACCAGGCCGGCGTCAAGTACGAGGTCAAGGGCGACGGTTCGACCATCATGGTGCCGCGCGACGAGGTGGCCTCCACCCGCCTGATGCTCTCGTCCAAGGGTCTGCCCACCGCAGGTTCGGTCGGCTACGAGATTTTCGACGAGGCCAACGCCCTGGGGCAGACCGACTTCGTCCAGCAACTGAACCGCCAGCGCGCCCTGGAAGGCGAGCTCTCGCGCACCATCCTCTCCCTCGACGGGATCACCTCTGCCCGCGTCCACCTGGTGCTGCCCAAGCGCCAGTTGTTTGAGGAAGAGGCCGAGCAGCCGTCCGCCTCGATCACCATCGGCGTCGGCGGCCGCGAGCCCTCCGCCGATCAGGTCCGCGCCATGCAGAACCTCGTGGCCGGCGCCGTGCCCAACATGCGACCCGACCGGGTCACGGTCGTCGACCAGCACGCCAAGACGCTCTCCGGCGGCGAGACGGGCATGGCCGCCGAGGCCGACAGCCGCAAGTCCGAGGTCGAGCAGCGCATCGCCAAGCAGGTGAAGACCATGGTCGAGGGCGTAGTCGGCGCCGGCAAGGCGCGCGTCAACGTCACCGCCGACCTCGACCTGGCCCGTGTCACCACCCAGGAAGAGCGCTTCGATCCAGACGGCCAGGTGATCCGCTCGGAGTCGACCCAGGAAGAGAACTCGCGCGAGAATGACCAGGCCGGCTCGGGCCAGGCCTCGGTCGCGGCGAACATCCCGGGCGGTCCCGGCGGCGACCAGAACACGAACTCCACGCAGAGCGGCCGCACCGACTCCACCACCAACTACGAGATCTCGAAGACGGTCACGACCAAGGTCGAGGAGCCCGGCACGGTGAAGCGCCTGTCGGTCGCCGTGGCGGTCGACGGCGTCAGCGCCCCTGGCAAGGACGGCAAGCCCGGCCCCTACACCCCGCGCTCCGCCGAGGAGATGCAGCGGATCGAGACGCTGGTCCGCACCGCTGTCGGCTTCAACCAGGACCGTGGCGACCAAGTGAGCGTCATCAACGTGAAGTTCCCCACCGCCGACGACGGCGAGGGCGTGGTCTCGGCCAGCCCGCTGATGGGCTTCGACAAGAACGACATCATGCGCGCCGCCGAACTGGGCGTGCTGGCGCTGGTCGGCATCCTGATGATCTTCTTCGTGGCCCGGCCTCTGCTGGGCGGCGGCAAGGGCGGCGGAGCGGTCGCCGGCGGCGGAGGCGGCAACGCCCTGATCGCGCCGGCCGGCCAGGTGACCCGCGTCATGGTCACCCCCGACGGCCAGGCCATGCAGATCGGCGGTGGCGGCGACCAGCTCGCACTGCCCGGTCCCGGCGACGACGCCAACGCCCGCATCGACATGGCCCGCGTCGACGGCCAGGTCCGGGTCAGCGCCGTGAAGAAGGTGTCCGAGTTCGTGGAGCGCCACCCCGACGAGTCGGTCGCGATCCTCCGCTCCTGGCTGCATGAGACCAACTGATGGCGGCGCCCCGCGGTAATTCGAAGAGCATCGTCGACCCCTCCCGCCTGAACGGTGCGGAGAAGTGCGCAGTCATCCTGCTGGCGCTGGGCGAAGAGCACGCCGATGTCTGGCAGGCGCTGGACGAGGAAGAGATCAAGGAAATTTCCCAGGCCATGGCCAGCCTGGGCAACGTGACCGCCGGCGTCGTCGAAGACCTGCTGGTGGAGTTCGTCGCCGGCGCGGCCGGCACCGGCTCCATCATGGGGTCGTTCGAACAGACCCAGAAGCTGCTCGCCTCCATCATGCCGCCCGAGAAGGTGGACGCGCTGATGGAGGAAATCCGCGGCCCGGCCGGCCGGACGATGTGGGACAAGCTCGGCAACGTGAACGAGGCCGTGCTCGCCAACTACCTGAAGAACGAATACCCGCAGACCGTCGCGGTGGTGCTGTCCAAGATCAAGTCCGAGCACGCTGCCCGCGTGCTGGCCGCCCTGCCCGAGGACTTCGCCCTGGAATGCGTCATGCGCATGCTGCGCATGGAGCCGGTGCAGCGCGAGATCCTCGACAAGATCGAACAGACGCTGCGGAACGAGTTCATGTCCAACCTGGCGCGCACCTCCAAGCGCGACAGCCACGAGATGATGGCGGACATCTTCAACGCGTTCGACCGTCAGACCGAGACGCGCTTCATCACCGCCCTGGAAGAGCGCAACCGCGAGGCGGCCGAGCGGATCCGCGCCCTGATGTTCGTGTTCGAGGACCTCTCGAAGCTGGATCCCGGTGGCGTCCAGACGCTGCTGCGCGGCGTCGAGAAGGACCAGCTTGCCCTGGGCCTCAAGGGCGCGTCGGACGCCCTGCGCGAGATGTTCTTCTCCAACATGTCGGAACGCGCCGCGAAGATCATGCGGGAAGACATGGAGACCATGGGGCCCGTCCGCCTACGCGACGTCGACCAGGCCCAGATGGCCATCGTGCAGGTCGCCAAGGACCTCGCCAACAAGGGCGAGATCATGCTGGCCGGCTCGAGCGGCGAAGATGAGTTGATCTACTGATGTCGGAAGCGTTTGAAAAATTCAGCTTCGACACCGAGTTCGACAACAAGGGGTCGATCGCCTTCCAGGCGCAGCGCCCCAAGCGGTTATTCCCGGCCGAGGAGGTCGAGCAGATTCGCGCCCAGGCCTACGCCGAGGGCGAGCGCGCCGCCCTTGCCAGCATCGCGGCCCAGCAGGCCAACGCGCTGGGCCAGATCGCGGCCGCCTGCGCCCAGGCCCTGCCCCGGCTCGCCGAGGTGGCGCACGAGCACCGCCAGGGCTCGGCGGCGCTGTCGCTGGCCTGCGCCCGCGGCATCGCCGACGCGGCTTTGGAGAAGTTCCCCCAGGCCCCGGTTCTGGCCGCGCTGGACGCCCTGGCCCGCGAGATCGACGCCCAGCCCCGGCTGGTGGTTTCGGCCGACCCGGCGCTCGCGGAGAACCTGCAGGCCGTCCTCGAGGATGCGGCGCGCAACCTCGGCTTCGACGGCTCGGTCGTGGTCAGGCCGGACGGCGCGTTCGGACGCCACGCCTTCACCCTCGATTTCGGCGACGGCCAGGCGGCGTTCGACCCCGCCCAGGCCGCCGGCCGCGTGACCCTGGCGCTGGAGGCCGCGCTCGCCGCGGAGGGCCTCCACGCCGAACCCCTGATCCCCGGCTCAGAAAGCTAGACCCATGGCCGAAGACGACCTGAAACTCGACGAGTTCGCCCCCGACGCGGACGCCGACGCCACCCTCGCCAGCCTGCTGAGCGAGGAGCGCACCGCCGGCGACCTGGCCCCCGTGTTCGACGTGCCGGTGGCGATCTCGGCCGTCCTCGGCCGCTCATCCATGTCGGTGGCCCAGTTGCTGCAGCTCTCCCAGGGCTCGGTGCTGGAGCTGGACCGCAAGGTCGGCGAGGCGATCGACATCTACGTGAACAACCGCCTGGTGGCCCGCGGCGAAGTCGTGATCGTCGACGAGCGGCTGGGCGTGACCATGACGGAAATCATCAAGGACGGCGACGCCCAGGCCTGAGCCTGAGCGTGTGAGGGAGTTACGAAGATGCGGCTTCTGGTCGTCGGAAAACTGAGTGGACAGCTCTCCACCGCCGTGAAGATGGCGATGAGCGCAGGCGCCAAGGTCTCGCACGTCGAGACCATCGAGGCGGCGACGCACGCCTTGCGCGCCGGCCAGGGCGCTGACCTACTGATGGTCGACTACGACCTCGACATCGCCGGCCTGATCGCCGCGAACGAGGCCGAGCGGATCCGGGCGCCGGTGGTGGCCTGCGGCATCGCGGCCGACCCCAGGCGCGCCGCCGACGCGATCCGCGCCGGTGCGAAGGAGTTCATTCCCCTCCCGCCCGAGGCCAACCTCATCGCCGCCGTGCTGGCCGCGGTCAGCGACGACAACCGCCCCATGGTGGTGCGCGATCCGGCCATGCAGCAGGTGATCCAGCTCGCCGACCAGGTGGCGCCGTCCGACGCCTCGATCCTCATCACCGGGGAGAGCGGCTCGGGTAAGGAAGTCATCGCCCGCTACGTCCACCAGAAGTCGCGCCGCTCGAACAAGACGTTCATCTCGGTCAACTGCGCCGCCATTCCCGAGAACCTGCTCGAGAGCGAGCTGTTCGGCCACGAGAAGGGCGCCTTCACCGGCGCGCTCGCCCGCCGCATCGGGAAGTTCGAGGAGGCCAACGGCGGCACCCTGCTGCTCGACGAAATCAGCGAGATGGATGCCCGACTGCAGGCCAAGCTGCTCCGCGCCATCCAGGAGCGCGAGATCGACCGCGTCGGCGGCTCCAAGCCGGTGAAGGTGGACATCCGCATCCTCGCCACCTCGAACCGCGACCTGGCGCAGGCTGTGAAGGAAGGCACGTTCCGCGAGGACCTGCTCTACCGCCTGAACGTCGTGAACCTGCGCCTGCCGCCCCTGCGCGAGCGCCCGGGCGACGTGATCGCCATGGCCGAGTTCTTCGTGAAGAAGTACGCCGCCGCCAACGGCATGCCCGAGAAGCCGCTCTCGGCCGAGGCCAAGCGCCGCCTGGCCGCCCACCGCTGGCCCGGCAACGTACGCGAGCTGGAAAACGCCATGCACCGCGCGGTGCTGCTCGCGGTCGGCCCGGAGATCGACGAGAACGCCATCCGCCTGCCCGACGGCCAGCCGCTGGCCCCCGCCGATCCGATGGTGCGCACGGCCCAGGCCGCCGCCAGCGCCGCCGAGGTCGCCACCCGCTCGTTCGTCGGCCAGACGGTGGCCGAGATGGAACAGCAGTTGATCATCGACACCCTGGAGCACTGCTTCGGCAACCGCACCCACGCGGCCAACATCCTGGGGATCTCGATCCGCACGCTGCGCAACAAGCTGAAGGAATACACCGAAGCGGGCGTCTCCGTGCCGGCCCCGCAGATGGGCGCCAGCGCGGCCTGAGGTTCGTAAGACTTGTTAACCATATCGGCGCCCCCCAGCGCCGATAACGATTTGGAGGTCCCAGGTTCGGGTCCTCTCCAGGAGCGTCCCGGCTGATGGCCGACACCACCGTCACTCCGCGCCTGTCCAACGCCCCCTCCGGCAAGGAGGTGATGGGGTGGCTGATGCGCGGCGACGTGGCGCTGGCGCTGGGCGTGATCGGCGTCGTCGTCCTGATGATCATGCCGATCCCGGCGATCCTGCTGGACGTGTTCCTCTCGATCTCGCTCGCGATGTCGATCCTGATCCTGATGACCGCGATCCTGATGAAGCGGATCCTGGACTTCACGGCCTTCCCGACCGTGCTGCTGGTGGCGACGCTCTACCGGCTGGCGCTCAACATCACGACCACCCGCCTGATCCTCAGCCACGGCCACGAGGGCGCCCACGGCGCCGGCCACGTCATCGAGACGTTCGGCAAGCTGATGATGGGCGGCAACTTCATCATCGGGGTGATCGTCTTCGCGATCCTGGTTGTCGTGAACTTCGTCGTCATCACCAAGGGCTCGGGCCGGATCGCTGAAGTGGCCGCCCGCTTCACCCTCGACTCGATGCCCGGCAAGCAGATGGCCATCGACGCCGACC
>NZ_JANINU010000051.1 GCF_024508875.1 Phenylobacterium sp. | reverse complement strand
GTGTCCTTGTAGGGGTCGCCGACGGTGTCGCCGGTCACGGCGGCCTTGTGAGCCTCCGAGCCCTTGCCGCCGTGGTGGCCTTCCTCGATCAGCTTCTTGGCGTTGTCCCACGCGCCGCCGCCCGAGGTCATCGAGATGGCGACGAACAGGCCGGTGACGATCACGCCCATCAGCATGGCGCCGAGGGCCGCAAAGCCGTTCACCTTGCCGGCGATGGCGTTGATTACGAAGAACAGCACGACCGGCGACGCCACGGGCAGCAGCGACGGAACGATCATCTCCTTGATGGCCGCCGAGGTCAGGATGCCGACGGCGCGGCCGTATTCCGGCTTCACCTCGCCGGTCATGATCCCCGGGTTCTCCTTGAACTGGCGACGCACTTCGGCGACGACAGACTCAGCGGCCCGGCCCACGGCGGTCATCGACATGCCGCCGAACAGGAAGGGCAGCAGGCCCCCGAACAGCAAGCCGACCACCACGTAGGGATTGGAGAGATCGAAGGCGACTGCGCCCATGCCCTCGAAGAACGAGCCAGGCGAAGCATTGGCCGAGAAGTACTTCAGGTCTTCGGTGTAGGCGGCGAAGAGCACAAGGGCGCCCAGGCCGGCCGAACCGATGGCGTAGCCTTTGGTCACGGCCTTGGTCGTATTGCCCACGGCGTCCAGCGCATCGGTGGTTACGCGGACTTCCGGCGGCAGGCCGGCCATTTCCGCGATGCCGCCGGCGTTGTCCGTCACCGGGCCGAAAGCGTCGAGGGCGACGATGAAGCCGGCGAGCGACAGCATCGAAGTGGTGGCGATGGCGATGCCGAAGAGCCCCGCGAGGTTGTAGGTGACGATGATGCCGGCGATGATCACCAGCGCGGGGGCCGCGGTCGATTCCAGGCTCATGGCGAGGCCCTGGATGACGTTGGTGCCGTGGCCGGAGACCGAGGCCTTGGCCACCGACTTCACCGGCCGGAAACCCGTACCCGTGTAGTACTCTGTGATCACCACGATCAGCGCCGTGACCACCAGGCCGGCGAGGCCGCAATAGAACAGTTCGCTGGCGCCGAAGGTCTTGTCGCCCACCGTGACGGTAGTGGTCACCAGGCTATTCACCACCCACCAGATCGCGCCGATCGACAGCACGCCAGTGACGATGAGGCCCTGGTAGAGCGCCCCCATGATGTTGTTGGACTTGCCCAGCCGCACGCCGAACGTGCCGATGATCGACGTCACGATGCAGATGCCGCAGATGGCCAACGGCAGCAGCATCATGTCGCCCACTTCCGGCAGGCCGCGGAAGAAGATCGCGGCCAGGACCATGGTGGCCACCGTGGTGACCGCATAGGTCTCGAACAGGTCGGCGGCCATGCCGGCGCAGTCGCCGACGTTGTCGCCCACGTTGTCGGCGATGGTGGCGGCGTTGCGCGGGTCATCCTCAGGGATGCCGGCTTCGACCTTGCCCACCATGTCGCCGCCGACGTCGGCGCCCTTGGTGAAGATGCCGCCGCCCAGGCGGGCGAAGATAGAGATCAGCGAGGCGCCGAAGCCCAGGGCGACGAGGCTGTCGACGACCTCACGGCTGGTGCTCTCCAGGCCCATGCCGACGGTCAGCACATAGTAGTAGCCGGCCACGCCCATGAGCGCGAAGCCCGCCACCAGCATGCCGGTGATGGCCCCCGAGCGGAACGCGAGGGACAGGCCCTTGGAGAGGCCCTCCGACGCCGCCTGGGCGGTCCGGACGTTGGCGCGCACCGAGATCAGCATGCCCGCGAAGCCGGCGAGGCCCGACAGGATGGCGCCGATGGCGAAGCCGATGGCCGCCTTGACGCCGATCAGGACCGCCACGGCGATCAGGATCACGACGCCGACGATGCCGATAGCCGTGTACTGCTTGTTCAGATAGGCCTGCGCGCCCTCCTGGATCGCCGCGGCGATCTCCTGCATGCGCGCGTTGCCTGGCGAGGAGCGCAGGAGGGAAGCTGTCTGGAGGATGCCGTACAGCACCGCCAGCGCCCCTGCGCCGATCACCAATAGTAAAACCGAACTCATATTGAATCGCCCCTTTGCGAATTGATCGCGGGGGGTGTCCGGCGGCCGCCTCTGTCGGGCGGTACGTCGGTGGCTCCCATCCCCCCGTCGCGTTTCCCCAACTTGTTCCCGGGCGCGAAGGTGCGCCGCCGGAAAGACCGGGGAGCCTAGTCAGGTTTTCTCGGGGCGTGCAACCGGCGACGCCGGGGAACCCTGGGCAGGAAGCTAGTCGCGGGATGCGGGCATGCGTCGCCTTGGGGCCTGCTGGGTGACCGCGACGGACAGCACCTGGCCGGGTCCGGCGATCCGCGCCGCTTCGCGCGCCATCGCCGCGGTCAGCATCGGCACGTTGATCTGCGCCAGGTTCTTCGGGTCGGTGAAAGGCGTCCGGTGCCCGGCCCGGACCAGGGCGTCGCGGAAGTACGGCTCCTTCTCCCGCAGCTTGGCCGCGTTCGCTGCGCTGGTCAGATTGATGCGCACCGAGACGAAGATGTAGTTCACCACCTGGCCCTGGCGGACGATCGGCAGGCCCACCGGCTGCAGGTCGACGTACTGGCCGACGTCGCCCTTGTCGCCGCCCTCCTTCTTGCCTTCCGCGGCGTGGGCGGCCGTGGCGGCGAGGGCGAGGACAGCGGCGATCAGGGCTCGGCGAATCATGTCCAAAGCATCCCCTGCGTCGGTTGCCGCAAGATTGAGAGCCCCCTCCCCGCGATCACCGGACGGTGCGTGGCCGGCTTCGCCGAACGGTGGTAGCTTCACAATAATGACATAAGGGAGGAGTGCGGAGCATGTCTCCGACCCGTCGCCACGCCGCCCTCGGCCTGATGGCCGCAGCGGCCGTCCTACCCGCCACCCGGGCCGTCGCGCAGGACAATTCGGCCCCGCCCCAGCTTGAGCTGCCGGACGAGGATCACCCGCCCACGGAGCTGGCCGCGCGCCAGGACAAGAACGAGCACCTGCTGGCGCCCGTGACCATCAACGAGCAAGGCCCGTTCAACTTCCTGCTCGACACCGGCGCGAACGTGTCCTGCGTCTCCCACCGGCTCATGGAGCGCCTGGCGCTGAAGCCCGGTGAAACCGCGCTGGTCCACACGGTGGTGGGCGCGCGCGAGCGCCCGGTCGTGACCCTGGACCGGCTGCAGGTCGGCCCTCGCGATCGACGGCGGGTGCGCGCGCCGGCCCTGCCGCTCAAGGGGCCGGAAGTGGACGGCATCCTCGGGGTCGACTGGCTGAAGGGCCAACGCCTGGTGCTGGACTTCAAGCACAGCCGGCTAGAGATCACCCGCTCGCAGTCCGACAGCCCCGAACCGGGTCGGGTGGTCGTCGTGCCCGCCCGGCGGCGGAAGGGACAGCTCACCATCGTCGACGCCGACCTCAGCGGCTCGAAGATCAGCGCCATCATCGACTCCGGCGCGCAGGGCACGCTGTGCAACCTCAAGCTCCGCGACCTCGCCCGCAGCCAGGAGATGCGGCGGGGAGAGCCGCAGGCGCCGCAGTACGTGCAGATGGAGTCGCTGGCCGGCGAGCGCTTCACCGGCGAGGCGGTCTTTCTGCCGTTCCTGCGTCTGGGCGGCCTGCACCTGGGCAACGTGCCGGTGACGTGCGCGGACATGCACGTCTTCGACATCTGGGGCCTGAAGGAGGTTCCCGCCCTGGTGCTCGGGATGGATCTCCTGAGACAGTTCGAACAGGTCGCACTCGACTTCGGTCGCTCGCAGGTGCGGTTCGACTTCATCTAAGCCGCCTGGACGGGCGGGACGGCCAAGCGCAAAGGACGGCCATGATCCCGGCTGCGCCGCGCGCGATTCTCGTCGACCTCGACGACACGATCCTGGTTGCCGGCGAGCGGCCCGCGGTCCTGCTCCAGGTGGCGCGGGAGCTGGCGCGCGAGCTTGGGCCGCACACGCCGGCCGCTGTGGCCGAGCGGCTCGAGGCCGAACTGGCGCTCTTCTGGTCCGATCCGGAGCGGCACAAGGTTGCGCGCTTCGGAATCCCGGAGGCCCGGCGCCAGGTGGTGCGCGACACCTTCCGCCGCCTCGCCCCGGCCCTGAGCGACACCGTGGCCGACCGCTTCGCGACGCGGTTCACCGCCATGCGCGAGGCCATGACCCAATGCTTTCCGGGCGCGATCGAGGGTCTTCAAGCGCTGCAGGACCTGGGCGTGCGGCTCGGACTCATCACCAACGGGGCCTCGGCCACCCAGCGGGCGAAGATCGAGCGCTTTGGGCTCGCGCGGTTCTTCCATCACGTCCAGATCGAAGGCGAGGTCGGGTTCGGCAAACCCGAAATCCAGGCCTATCGGCACGCCATGGCGGCGCTTGGGACAGCGCCGCACGAGACCTGGATCGTCGGCGACCACCTGGAATGGGAGGTGGCTGCGCCCCAGCGCCTGGGCTTGCGGGCCATCTGGTGCGACGGCTTCGCCCGTGGGCTGCCAGCGGGCGCGTCGGTGCGTCCCGACCACATCGTAACCTCGCTCAGCGACATCGCGGCGATCTTCGCGACCGCCGACGACGACGCCCGCCACTAATCCGGGTGATCTGCAGCGCTCGGCGGCGGCACATGTCTCGGGAACGACTTGCCGATGGGATCGAACTTGGCGCGCGCCCGGGCGATGCGCGCTCGCATGTCCGCGAGCACCTCGGGATGCAGGCTGGCCACGCTATAGTTCTCGCCGGGATCGGACGGCATGTCGAACAGCAGCGGGAGCTGGTCGAGGGGGATGTCGTAGGTGCGGTAGTACGAGCGCGCCACCAGCTTCCAGCGCTCGGTGCGCACCGCGGCGACGTCGTTGTTGTTGAAGAGCAGGATCTCGTCGTGCGGCGACCCCTGGCCCGCGGTGAGCATGGCCGAGATGTCGCGCCCGTCGAGCTCTATCTCGGGAAGGGGGCGCCCCGCGAAGTTTAGCAGCGTCGGAAGCAGGTCGAGGTTGCTGGCGAGGCCGCTCGCGACCAGCCCGGCGGGGATGCGTCCCGGCTGGCGGGCGATGAAGGGCACCCGGAACCCGCCGTCCCAGGCCGAGCCGCCCTTGCGATCGCGGAACGGGCCGGACGAGCCCTCGAACCACGGCCCGTTGTCGGACGTGAAGATCACCAGGGTGTCGTCATCGATTCCCAGGGCCTTCAACCGCTCGAGCAGGCGGCCGACGTTGACGTCGATCTCCTCGACCACCTCTCCGTAGACGCCGGCGGGCGATCCGGTCAGGTCGTCGGGGTTCGGCACGAGCGGGATGTGCGGAGCGGTCAGGGCCAGCAGGACGAAGAACGGGCGGTCGCGATTGTCCTCGGCGAACGCGGCCGTCTGCTCGAAGAAGCGCTGGGTCAGCCTGGCGAAATCCACCTTGCCGTCCTGCTGGGCGACGGACGCGCCTTCCCCTTCGTAGAGCGACAACGGCCGCATGTCGTGGCTGTAGGGCAGGCCGTAGAAGCGGTCGAAGCCGTAGACGGTCGGCGGCCAGTGCGGCGCCACGTGGCCCAGGTGCCACTTGCCGACCAGGGCTGTGGCGTAGTCGGGCTTCAGCGCCTGGGGAATCGTCACCTCGGAGAGCGGCAGGCCCGTGGTGTCGGCGGGCTGGATGACCTCGTGCGCCAGACCCGAGCGGATCGCGTAGCGACCCGTCATCAGACCAGCTCGCGACGGCGTGCAGACGTTGGCCGAGGCGTAGAAGTCGGTGAGCCGCGCGCCCTCCGCCGCCATGCGGTCCAGGTTGGGCGTGCGAATGTGGCGGCCGCCGTCGCAGCCGATGTCGCCGTAGCCCAGGTCGTCCGCCAGGATGACGATGATGTTCGGCTGGCGCATGGTCCCTCCCCGTTTTGTCGTTGGAAGGAGGCTAGCGCAGTTCAGGCGTGCCGCCAGCCTCCCGCGCCGGGATCGATCGGCCGGCCGGCGGCGCGCACCTCGACGCCTTCGCCTTCCCGCACCTCGCCGATGACGGTGAACCCCGGAGGTTTGCGCACGCCGGACGCCATCGTGCAGACCACCTCGTAGTCGTCGCCGCCGGTCCCCAGGCGCAGCAGGGCCGCCGCTACGTCGGGCTGTTTCTCAAGCCAGGTCGCGGCCGCGCCCGACAGTGGCAGGCGGTCGAGGTCGATCAGCAGGCCCACCCCGCTCGCCTCGGCGACGTGGCGCGCATCGGCCACCAGGCCGTCCGAGACGTCGGCGGCGGCCGTGGCGTGGCGGCGCAAGGTCTCCCGTAGGTCCAGTCGTGGCTCCGGCAGGCGATAGCGATAGGTCAGCCGGCCATCGGGATCGTCGATCTCGCCCTTCACCGCGGCAAGACCCAGCCCCGCGTCTCCGATCGTGCCGCTGACCAGCAGCCGGTCGCCCGGCCGCGCCCCGGCCCGGCGCACCATCCGCCCCGCCGGGACCCATCCCATGGCGGTCAGGGAACAGGTGAACGGCCCCGGCGTCTTGACGGTGTCGCCGCCGAGCAGATCGACTCCATAGGCCTCCAGGTCCGCGGCCAGGCCCATGGCGAACAGCTCGCGGTCGCGCGCCGTGAAGGCGGCCGGCCAGGCGACGGCGAGGAAGGCGGCGAACGGCTCCGCGCCCTTGGCGGCGAGGTCGGAGAGGTTCACCCGCGCCAGCTTGCGCGCCACCAGCTCGGGCGCCTCGCCCTGCGGGAAATGCACGCCCTCGACGATGGCGTCCTTGGTCACGACCAGGTCGAAGCCCGGCCTCTGGGGAATGACGGCGGCGTCGTCCTTGAGCTCGAACGCGCCGGCCGCGCCGCGAGTCAGCGGCCGGAACAGGCGCGCGATCTCGCCGAATTCGTCGAGCCGCTCGGGGTCGGCGTCAGGAAGCGGTCCGGACATCCCGCGCCACACCGTCGAGCGCGCCGTTCACGAAGCCCGGCTCCGTGCCTTCGAAGAAGCTCTTCGCCACTTCGACGTATTCATCGATCGCCACCTCGGTGGGCACGTCGGACCGGAAGGCCAGTTCGTAGGCGCCGGCCCGCAGGATGGCGCGGACCGTGGCGTCCAGCCGCTCCAGCCGCCAGTTCTCGGCCAGCCGCTTTGCGATGGCCGCGTCCACGGTCTTCTGCTTCGAGACCACGCCCCGCACCAGTTCCGCGAAGAAGCCCTCGTCGGCCGTGGCCAGTGTGTCGCCCTCGCCTTCCACGCCCTCGAGCGCACGATCGAAGCGGTGCTCGGTGAACTCACGGATGACGCTCTCGACGCCGATGGAGGAGACCTCCATCTGGTACAGCGCCTGCACCGCGGCGAGGCGGGCCACCGAGCGGGACGCGTGGGCGCTCATCGCTTGGCGCCCGACAGTTGATGCTTCAGCTCAATCATGCTGAGCGCGGCGCGCGCGGCGCCGCCGCCCTTGTCGCCTTCGCTGATGCGGGCGCGGGCCCAGGCCTGCTCGTCGTCCTCGGTCGTCAGGATGCCGTTGCCGATGCACAGCCGCTTGCCGACCGTCAGGTCCATGACGCCACGGGCGCTTTCGTTCGAGACGATCTCGAAGTGGTAGGTCTCACCGCGGATCACGCAGCCCAGGGCGACATAGCCGTCATAGTGCTTGCCCGCCGGCTTGTGCCCCGCCTCCTCGGCCATGGCGATCGCGCCGGGGATCTCCAGTGCGCCCGGCACGGTCACCACGTCGTATTCCGCCCCGAACGCGCTCAGCGCCTGCGTCGCGCCTTCCAGAAGGGCGTCGGCCAGGTCGTCGTAGAAGCGCGCCTCCACGATGAGGATGCGGATCGGCTCGTCGCTCATAGAAATCCCTTTGTCTTGAGCGGAAGCCTTTAGGCCGTTTCGCGCCAGCGGGCGAGATACCGCGCCAGCATGTCGATCTCGAGGTTCACCCGCGACCCGGGCTTCAGCGTCCCCAGGGTGGTCACGTCCCAGGTGTGGGGGATCAGGTTCACGCCGAACACGTCGTCCTCCACCTCGTTCACCGTCAGCGAGACCCCTTCGACGGCGATGGAGCCCTTGGGCGCGATGTAGCGATGCAGCGGGCGGGGCACGCGGATCTTCACGCGATGCGAGCCCCCTTCGCTGTCGATGGAGACGACTTCGCCAACGCCGTCCACGTGGCCGGAGACGATATGGCCGCCCAGCTCGTCGCCGACCCGGGCGGCGCGCTCCAGGTTCACCGGCCGCCCCTCATGCCAGTCGGACAACGTCGTCTTCGACAGGGTCTCCCCCGAGACCTCGACCGCGAACCAGCGGTCGCCCTTCTCCACGACCGTCAGGCAGCAGCCGGCGTGACTGATCGAGGCGCCGATGTCGACGGTGGAAAGGTCGAAGGCGGTCTCCACCTCGAACCGGCGGTCGCGGTTGGTGTCGCGGACGGCGCGGACGCGCCCCACGTCGGTGACGATGCCGGTGAACATTAGCCCCTCGCGTAGCGCTCCCAGAGGTCGTCGCCCAGGACGTTGACCTCGACCCGCCGGAAATGGGGCGCCTCGTCCAGCGCCGCAACCGCCAATGCGCCCACCCCCGGCCGTCCTTCGCCCCCGATCACCATGGGCGCCCGGAACCATTCGAGCGCGTCGACCAGCCCGCAGCGCAGGAAGCTGCCGGCCACCTGGCCGCCGCCTTCGACAAAGAGGTCGCACAACCCTTCATCCGCCAGCGCCTGCACCACGGACTTCAGCTCGGGGCGGTCCTCCCCGACCGCGGAAACCGTCAGGACCTTGACCCCCGCCTCGACCAGCACGGGGTTGGGCGCCTCAGTGGCGACCACATAGGTCGGGATCTCGCGCGCCGTGGCGACCAATCTGCACTCGGGCGTCAGCCGCTGGCGGCTGTCCAGGACAACGCGCGCCGGCTGGCGGCCGTTGAAGCCCGACAGGCGCACCGTCAGTTCGGGATCGTCCGCCAAGGCGGTCTCGATGCCGATCACCACGGCATGGTGCGCGGCGCGCAGGCGGTGCACCTGCTCGCGGCTCTGCGGTCCGGTGATCCAGCGGCTCTGACCCGACGCGGTCGCGATCCGACCGTCGAGCGAAGTGGCGAGCTTGAGGGTGACGCTCATGGTCTCCCCTTTATGGGCCTGGGCGCGCGGGCGCCAGTCATCCGCGCGCGTGGGCGCTCAACCGGAAGCGCGCCAGCCCGGATCGAGCGCGTCGTCGCCGTCGAAGGGTTCATCCGACGCCTCGGCCGGCGGGTCGGGCAGATCGCGCCAGCCGCGGGCCCTCGCTTCGGGCAGCCCCAGATCGGCGCAGAGCGCGACCACCTCCTCGTCCAATGGCGACTGTTCGAAAGTCTCCTGGGCCGCGCGGGCGGACAGATAGACGGCCAGGCCGTCCATCAGGTCGTCGAAAAACTCTTCGCGCTCGTCTTCGGGACCTTCGTAGGCCTCGCGTTCGGCCCAAGCGACGCGCGTGACCGCAACGCGGACGTCGGTCTTGCGCCTGGCAATGGCGGCGGTGTTGCGCTTGCGCGGATATTCCCGCGCCTGTTCGGAGAGTTCGCGGCGCAAGCGTACCTTCAGGGCCAGGGTCTGGCGATACGACCGCGCCGCGCGTTGCGCCGTACGGGCCAGCCCGTTCCCGACGTCGGGGTCCTCCACCGCCATGGCGCGCTCGGAAAACCGTCGAGCGGTGGCGAGGTCGAGCGCGGCGAGCTCGGAGAGCCCCGCCGCTTCCTCCTCCGTGATGTCGAGCGCGTCCAGCATGACGGCGGGAGTGGAACACGGGGGTGCGTCAGAAGCGGACGCACATCGCCAACCTTCTCCAAATGCAGAGAGTGGAGCCCGCCCGTCTGGCCTGTCGCGGCAAGTCGCCTAGGGCCGACTACCGCTCGTCGGCCGCCTCGGCGAGGCCCTCTTCGCCCAGGAACCGCGCGAAGTCCTCGGTCTCCTTGAAGTCGCGGTAGACCGAGGCGTAGCGGACGTAGGCCACGTCATCGAGCTGCTTCAGATGCTTCATCACCAGTTCGCCGATAGTGGACGAGGGCAGCTCGGTCTCGCCCATGCTCTCGAGCTGGCGGGTGATGGTGGAGATCATGCGCTCCACGCGCTCGGGCTCGACGGGACGCTTGCGCAGGGCCACGGACAGCGAGCGGGCTAGCTTGTCGCGGTCGAACGGCGCGCGGCGACCCGACCGCTTGAGGATCGTCAGCTCGCGCAGTTGCACGCGCTCGAAGGTGGTGAAGCGGCCCTCACACGCCGGGCACAGCCGGCGACGGCGAATGGCCGCGCCGTCTTCCGACGGTCGGCTGTCCTTCACCTGGGTCTCATCGTGGCCGCAGAACGGGCAGCGCATATCTAGCCCCCTTCGCGGCCACTTAACGCTATTAGGCGTATATGGGGAAGCGTTTGGTCAGCGCCACGACCTCGCTGCGGACCTTCTGTTCCACCGCCGAGGAATCCTCGCCCGTGGACACCGCGTCCAGCACCTCGCCGATCCACTTGCCCACCTGCCGGAACTCGGCCGGGCCGAAGCCGCGGGTCGTGCCAGCGGGCGTCCCGACGCGCAGGCCCGAGGTCTGCATCGGCGGCAGCGGGTCGCCGGGGATCGAGTTCTTGTTGGTGGTGATCCCGGCCCGCTCCAGGGCGATCTCGGCCTGGGCGCCCGAAACGCTCTTGGGCGTCAGGTCGACCAGCATCAGGTGGCTGTCGGTGCCGTTGGAGACGAT
>NZ_JANINU010000050.1 GCF_024508875.1 Phenylobacterium sp. | reverse complement strand
CGCGGAAGGTGTTGCCCGGGCCGGCCGGGTCGACGACGAAGCTGCCGACGCGCGCCGGGAAGGCGGTGCCCGAACCGCCGCAGCCGGCGGCGGCGAAGGTGTCGCCCGAGTTCAGCGTACAGGACGAGAAGTCACGGTTGCCCTGGAGGATCGGCTCCACGTGGCGGTAGCCGGCGTAGGCCGTGACGTTGCCCTTGCCGTCCGGCGAGTTCACGCCGATGACCAGGGTGACCTGGCTCATCTCGCCGTCGCGGACATTGTCCTTCGGCAGTTGGAAGAACTGCGGGTTGGCGGCCTCGTTCTGGGCCGCCTGGACGACGTCGGCGATCGGGCTTGAGTTGTCGTGCTGGTAGAGGCCGTACTGCGCATCGACCCGCACGCCTTCGAACCGCCGCGACATGATGAAGTTGACGACGCCGCCGACGGCGTCGGCGCCGTACACGGCCGAGGCGCCGCCGGTCAGCACGTCAACGCGCTCGATCAGGGCCGAAGGGATGAAGTTGATGTCGGGCGCCAGGTTGGCGCCCGTCGTGTTCGGCGTGCCGGGCATCAGGCGGCGCCCGTCGATGAGCACCTGAGTCCGCGTCGGGCCCAGGCCACGCAGGCTGACCGTGGCGGTGCCGGTGGAGCCGTTGGAGACCGACGAGCCCTGCGCCGCGAAAGCCTGGGGCAGGCTGTTGATCATGTCCTCGACACGGGTCACGCCGGTCGCCTTGATTTCGGCCGCGCTCACCGCGGTGACCGGGCTGACGCTCTCCAGGTTCGGCGACGGGATACGCGTGCCCGTGACGACAACTTCCGAAACCTCATCCGCGCCGCCAGTCTGGGCGAAGGCTGGGCCGGCCGCGGCGATGGCCGCGCCGCAAATCATCGAAGACGCCAGAAGGCGGGCGCGTACGGAATGCTTGTTCACGATCGATATCCCCTTCGCGGACGTTCGCCGTGCGGCGTCGCCGCTCCCCACAGGAAAGGTTTCGGCCTCTGTGACGAGACCCGGTGACGAGGAGTTACGTTTGGGTCACAAACACGGTCAATCGACCGTCAAGCAACAGGCGCTGCGTAGAAAGCAACACCCAGAACGACCCGGTGTATTGGCCCGATCGACGTAAAAAAATCGAAGGACAGAAACGAAGATTTTGCTTATCGGCGTGCTTGCGGCGCCACAGGATTCGCCGACTCTGACAGGGTGATCGCCGCCCTCGCCAAAGCTTCGTCGAAGTAGCGCCGGACGGGCAGCAAGGCGGCGGGTCGAACGGCGGCCTGGCGCTGGCGCAGTTCCACCAGGCCCGCCGCAGCCAGGACGCCGAGATGGTGACTGACGTTGACGCGCGGGATCCCCAGGCGCCGGGAGAGCTCGCCGGCGGACGCAGGCCGCGCGACCAGACGTTCGAGCAGGCGTCGCCGCACCGGCTCGGCCAGCGCGCGGAATACGTCCGGCGAGGTCGTGCGCGTCATGCGCTGCGGCGGGGCGCCGGCGCCTCAGGGTCCATCGCCTGGAGGCGCCGCGACACCGCGAACCGCTCGCGCAGCCATCCCTCGCCCACCGAGGCCTCGAACCACAGGCGGTCGAAATAGGTCCGCAACCGGGGCAGTGGATCGACCGCGGCCACCAGCACGCCCTCCTCCTCGCGCACCAGGCCGGCGTCCTTGAGGACGCGCACGTGATGCGAGACTGCCGGCCGGGTGACCGTGACCGCCGATGCCAGCGCGCCGATCCGCGAGGGCCGGGCCAGGATCCGCTCGTAGAGCTCGCGTCGCGTGGGATCGCCCAGCGCGTCGAGGGCCGCGGCGACCGGGTCGTTCATCCCCGGCCTCCCGCGGCGCGCAGCGGCTTCACCACCGCATCGACGTCCAGGGGCGTTGTCCGCAGCAGGCTGACGAAGCGGCGCAGCGCCGGGTTGTCGTGGTCGTTGCGCCAGGCGGCCGTCAGGCGCAGGGGGGCGACCGCGCCCGGCATGGGCGAGAAGGCGACGGCGGCGCGGGTGGCGTGGGCGACGCTCTGGGGCACAACCGCGTGGCCGACGCCGGCCGCGACGAGGCTGAGCACGCCGTCGTGCGATGTCATCTGCACGCGCACGCCGCCCCGCGCGCCGCCCCGGGTGGCGACCAACTTCTGGATCCGCATCCAATCGTCGCCGGCCGCGCACAGCACCGGCGCCTGGCCTAGGGGTTGATCCGGACCGTCTAGCGGCCGGGCCAGCAGCCACGGCTCGGCCCAAAGCGGAAGCCCGTCCAGGCCGGGGGCGACGTCGTCGGCGTCGATCAGCGCGACGTCCAGTTCGCGGTCGAGGACGGCGGCGGTCAGTTCGGCGGCGGAGCCGACACGCAGCTCCAGTTCGACGTCGAAGGCGGAGCGGCGATAGGCGCGCAGCATGGCTTCCGCCGGCCCGGCGGCAACCGGCCACACGTGGCCGAGCCGCAGGCGGCCGACTTCGCCCCGCCCGGCGGCCCCGGCGCGCACCGCGGCCTTGGCCAGGAGGTCGAGCGCGCGTTCCACCTCCGAGAGAAAGCGCTCCCCCGCCCCGGTCGGCCGGGCGCCCCCGGGCGAACGCTGGAACAGCGACACGCCGAGCGCGTCTTCAAGCGCCAGGACACGGCGCGACAGGACCGACGGATTGACGCCGAGCGCCTCGGATGCCCGGCGGAAGCCCAGATGCTCGCGGACCAGCAGGGCCGAACGCAGCGCGGCGATGTCCTGCGCAGCGGACGCATCGGCGGCGCGCCTGGCGGCGCTGCTTCGGGAAGGAAGGCCGTCGTGGATCGTCATCGAGCCGCCGCCTGCCCGGCGATCGGCGCCCGTTCGCCCCGCGCGGCGACCCAGGCGATCGCCAGGCCCACGCCGACATGCGCGGCGATATCCAGCAGCGAACGCGTCCCATCCCACTTTGGAAACGTCTCGGGCCAGCGCAGCGGCAGCACCACCCGGTACATCAGCAGGTACAGCAGAAGGCCGTAAGCCACCCCCGCCCCTAGCGGCCGGCGGCCGAGTAGCGGCATGCGCCGGGCTGCAAGGACGAAGGCGGCTGCCATGCAGCTCGCCACCGCGAAGTGGGTGACGAGGCCGAGCGCGACGGGGCCGGCTCCTTCACGGGCCGCGGCCCCGATCCAGCCGCTTGCGACACCCCGCCATGGACTGGCCAGCGACTTGCCGGCCGTGAGGGCGACGGCATTGGCGTAGAAGAAATCCACCGCGCCGCCCGCGAGCCCTGCGAAGGCTATGCGCGCAGCGAGACCCCGCGCCGGCGGGGCGTCGATCGACGGTAGGGCGGCGGTCATGCTCGGGTCTCCTGCAACCCACCGACGTTGCCGCCCCACGGTCGCGACGGTCGCGCACGTTTCGACGGGCCGGAGCACATTCCGATGATCGCGGCGGACCGTTCGCCGCTTTGCCTTTGACTCGGCCGTCGCCTGGCGCTGCTCTTGCGTCCACAGGCTGGCGATGACCTATCCGTTCAAGTTCAAAGACGCGTCCGAGCCCACCCTGACCTTCGGTCGTCAGCGCGAGTGGGGCCCCCTGGCGGCCACCGAGGTCCACGCGACCCCGGGCCGCTACCCCGGCCGGGTGATGGCCGAGCATCGGGTGATCTTCTACCTGACCCCGGCGGTGCCGACCGACTGCAGTTGCGAGGGCGTCGGCCATTTCCGGGTGCAGAGCCCCTACGACTTCGACCTGGTGCCGGGCGGCGCCGGCGGCGTCTGGGAGGACCATGCCCCATGCGACATGGTCTCGGTGCGCCTGTCGCCGGGCCTGCTGTCGTCGACCGCCGAAGCGCTGGGGCTACCCGGCGGCCGCGCCGACCTCGCCCCTAAGATCGGGGCCCGGGACCCGCTGGTCGAGCATGTGGTCCGCGCGCTCGTGGCCGAACTCCAGGCGCCCGCCCCGGCCGGCCGGATTTATGCCGACAGCCTGGCCACGGCCCTATCGACCCGCCTGCTGCAGAACTTCGCCTCGCCGTCGACGACAAGCCTCCAAACGCTGTCCAAGCCGCAGGTTCGCCGGATCGTGGACTTCGTGGAGGCGCACCTGGACGGCGAGCTCACGCTGGAGCAGCTCTCCGAGGTGGCCGGCATCAGCATTCCGCACCTGACCACGCTTTTCCGACGGACGATGGGCCAGTCCGTGCACGCCTATGTGATGGAGCGCCGGGTGCAGCGGGCGCGCGGCCTGCTTCTGGCGGGGCGGGCCAGCATCGCCCAGGTCGCCCTGGAGACCGGCTTCGCCCACCAAAGCCACCTGGCCCGCTGGATGCGCCGCCTGCTCGGCGTGACCCCGTCCGAGGTGCTGAGGGCTTAGTCCCTCTCGATGAAGAGGGGTGGGGCGCTATCGATCAAGCTCAACGCCCAGTCGCGACTTCCCACCCGTCTCGCTGCCCTCGCCGCCCTCCCCATTAGGAGGAGGGAGATCCCCTAGGTCTTGATCTTATAGCCCGTGCGGAACATCCACAGGCAGGCCCAGCCCAGCACCAGCGTGAGCACCGCGGTCATGATCACGCCGACGATCAGGTTGCTCTCGGCGCGGCCGATGAAGCCGTAGCGGAAGCCGTCGATCAGGTAGAAGAACGGGTTGTAGTGGCTGAACGAGCGGAACGGCTCGGGCAGGCGCTCGACGAGATAGAAGGTCCCCGACAGGAACGTCATCGGCATGATGACGAAGTTGGTCACCGCGGCCATGTGGTCGAACTTCTCGGCCCAGAGGCCAGCCATGATGCCGATGAAGCCCATGATCAGCGCCGCGCCCAGACCGAAATAGGCCACGGCCCAGGGCTGGGCGACTGGCAACCGGGCGAAGGGCAGGACAGCGGCCAGGCTGATCAGGCCCACGACGATGCCGCGCGTGGCCGCGCCGCCGCCGAAGCCCACCACGTGTTCGGCGGGGCTGAGCGGCGGGGTCATGAAGTCGCCCATCAGCCCATTGAACTTCGCCTGAAGCAGCGACGACGATGAGTTGGCGAAGGCGTTCGACAGGATCTGCATCATGATCAGACCGGGGGCGACGAACGTACCGTAGGCCACGCCGTGAACCTCTCGTCCGCCGCCGACGGCCACCACGAACACCAGCATATAGAGCAGGGCCGTGACCACCGGCGCCGCCAGGGTCTGCATGCCCACCTTCATGAACCGACGGACCTCACGCACGTAGAGGGTCTTCAGCCCCTCCCAGTTCACACCGTGATAGGCCCGCGGCTGCGGCGGAAGGACGGTCTCGTCGAGGGGCATGTCGCGCATGGCCGAGATGTGCGCGCTGCGGCGGCGCGGCGCAAGGCCATGCCCCCCGGCGCCCAAACTCGAATCAACATCTAGTTCCTGTGGATGACGGGCATGGCGCCTATTGTGGCCGTCAATGAGTTGTTTACTACTGATAGTGGTTGGTGGCGGCGGAGTTCTCTCGGCGCCACAAGATATTGATCTCGGCGCAGTCTTTGGGGGCGGCGCCGACCCCTTGGGTGGGAGGCGAGACCATGGGCTGGACCGACGAACGCGTCGAACTTCTGAAGAAGCTCTGGCAGGACGGCCTTTCGGCCAGTCAGATCGCCAAGCAATTGGGCGGCGTCACTCGCAACGCCGTCATCGGCAAGGTGCACCGCCTTGGCCTTTCGGGCCGGGCTGCGCCCTCGAAGCCGCAACGCACCGTCTTCAAGGCGCCGCGTCCTGCACGCCCCGTCGCGGCCTCGCCGTCGGCGCCGCGCCGGATCGCCGAGCCGGTGGCGGCCACGCCCGCGCCGTCGCCGGTGCGGTACGTGGACGAAACGCCCGGCACGGCCACGGTGCTGACCCTGGGCGCCCACATGTGCAAGTGGCCGATCGGCGATCCGTCCCTCGACAACTTCACCTTCTGCGGCCGCCGCTCGGAAGAGAACGGCCCCTACTGCCACGAACACGCCACGGTGGCCTACCAGCCGGCCCAGGCGAAGAAGAAGTCCAGCGCCGCCGAACTCGCCCGGAGCCTGCGCCGCTACATCTGAGATCCGCTGGAGAGCGGTCTGACTATCCGTTGGGGATGGGAGGCGCGTTCGGAACCGAGGGCTGCGAAAGCTTCCTTGAGGTCCCGGACGCGTCTCTTTCTTTTTGCGTGAGCGGCTCTAGCTTTCCGACATGACTGACGCCGCGACGAGTCCCGACACCTCCGGCAACGCCAAGGCGTATTCCGTCTCGGAGCTGGCCTTCGCGCTGAAGCGGACGCTGGAGGACTCGTACGGGTTCGTGCGGCTGCGCGGCGAGCTCAGCAAGGTCACGCACCACTCGAACGGCCACGTCTACCTGACCATCAAGGACGAGAAGGCCGCGATCGACGGCGTCGTCTGGAAGGGCAGCGTCCGCAACCTGTCCATCCGGCCCGAACACGGGCTCGAAGTGGTCGTCACGGGCAAGATCACGACGTATCCGCAAGGATCGCGCTATCAGATCGTCATCGAGACGATGGAGGCCGCGGGCGTTGGGGCCCTCCTGGCGCAGCTCGAGCGGCTGAAGCAAAAGCTGGCGGCCGAGGGCCTGTTCGAGCCGTCGCGGAAGCGGCCCCTGCCCGACATGCCAGCCGTCGTCGGCGTGATCACCAGCCCGACCGGCGCGGTGATCCGCGACATCCTGCACCGCGTCCGCGACCGCTGGCCCTGCCGGGTCATCGTCTGGCCGGTGGTGGTGCAGGGCGAAACGGCGGCGGCGCAGGTCTGCGGCGCGATCCGCGGCTTCAACGCCATGGCGCCCGACGGGCCGGTCCCGCGGCCCGACGTGCTGATCGTGGCGCGCGGCGGCGGCTCGGTGGAGGATCTCTGGGCCTTCAACGACGAGACCCTGGCCCGCACGGTCGCCGAGGGGACCATCCCCCTAATCAGCGCGGTGGGCCACGAGACCGACACTACCCTGATCGACTTCGTCTCCGACCGCCGCGCGCCGACCCCCACGGCGGCGGCCGAGATGGCGACCCCGGTGCTGGCGGAACTGAAGGCGCTGGTCTCCGACCTGGGCGCGCGGATGCACCGCTGCGGCGGACGCGTGGTGGAGGACCGGCGCAGCCGCATCGCCCACGCCGACCGCGCGCTGAAGCGCGTGCCCGACCTCGTTCGGCTGGCCGAGCAGCGGTTCGACATCGTCTCGGGCAAGCTGGGCGCGGGCCTGGCCCGCAACGCGGCCGCGCATGAGCGTGACCTCGTGCGGGTGGCTTCCCGCCTGTCCCCCCTGCTGCTGCAGCGACCGCAGCAGGTGCAGAAGGATCGGCTGGAACGGCTGGCCGTGCGGCTGGAGCCTTCGTTCCGAAGGCGGCTGGAGCGCCTCTCCGAGCGGCTGGACGGCCTCTCCAAGCTCTATGCCTCGGTGGACCCCGACCGGCCCTTGCAGCGCGGCTTCGCCCGGGTGGCGCGCGCCGACGGCTCACTGGTCCATGCCGGGGCGGCCCTGACCAGCGGCGAAGAGGTGGCGATCACCTTCGGCGACAAGGTCACCCGCCGGGCCGTGATCGACGGCGAGGGCGGAGGCGCCTCGCCTGTCGCGCCCGCGCCCAAGGCCCGGCCGAAGCCCAAGGCCGAGGGACCCGCACAGGGCGACCTCTTCTAAGACCGGCGCCCGCGCGCTAAATAGGGGCCATGAACGCCCACGATCGCAACCTCGGCGCCAACGACCTGGCCAAGCTGCATTACGGCGACGGCGACTATGCCGTGTTGCGCCCGGGCCGCTACGTGCTGTGCGCCGTCACCGGTCAGAAGATCCCGCTGGAGCAGCTCCGCTACTGGAGCGCCGAGCTGCAGGAGGCCTACGTCGGCCCCGCGGAGTCCCTGAAGCGCTGGCAGGAGACGCGCTAGCGTTTCCGGTACTCCTCGCTGGGCCACCGGCGATGCACCCAGAACCATTCGGTGGGCCGGGCCCGCACGCGGTCCTCGATGAAGGCGTTGATCCGGCGCACGCCGGCCGCGATGTCCGCCTCGCGATCGCCGGTGTCCGCAAGCCGCATCTGCTCGTGGACGATCACCTTGAACCGGGCCCCCGGCCCCACCCGCTGCACGCTCATGGGCTGGATCGGCACGCCGAACCGCAGGGCGAAGGTAGCTGGGCCGGGCGCGGTATGGGCCATGTGGCCGAAGAGCGGGGCTGCGACGCCGCCATTGAATTTCTGGTCGTTCATCAGGGCCACGCTTTCGCCACGCTGGAGCGCCCTCATCAGTTCGCGGGCGCCTTCGAGACCCTTCGGTGCGAAGAGACGCACGCCGTAGCGGAAGCGGTTCTTCCGAACGCGTTCGTCGACGTAAGGGTTGTTCATGGCGCGGTACGTGACCTGGCAGTTCACGCCGGCGCGGACGATGGCGGCAGCCATGAGCTCGAAGCACGAGAAATGGCCCGAGATGAAGACGACGGGCCCCGCCCCTGCGGCGATTGCGCCCAGCGAAGCTTCCCCCTCCACTTGCACGCGGCCTGAGTCGGCTACAATACGGTCGAGAACGAGGATCTCGGCTAGCGACCTTCCCAGTTCGATCCATTGCGCCCGGAGGAGTGAGTTTATTTCGGCGCTGTCCGCTTCGGGAAAGGCGATGCGCAGGTTGCGCTCGGCCACCCGGTTCGCCCCCGTCAAGGGGCCAAGGACGCAAAACAGCGATCCGCCAAAATTTGAAACGGAATCAACCGGAAAGATACGGGTTAGGGCTAAAGCAGCGTCAAAAACCGCGGCTTCGAGCATCCAAATGAGTTTCGACACGTATGAATGGTTAAGTGCGGCCATCCAGTCTTCCTAGGCTCGGTCGCTCACGTTCGGCAATGGAGGCGGCTGGCGTGCGAATTGCGATGTCTCAACCACGGAGTCCCGAACCGGGACGAAGGGAAATCATGGTCGGGGATTCCATGGACGAGATCGACATCCACCTGGGCCGGCGTCTGCGTCGTCGCCGCCGTCTTCTGGGCCTGACCCAGCAAGAACTGGCGCACGCCTGCGGAGTCCGCTTCCAGCAGATTCAGAAGTACGAATGCGCCGCCAACCGCATGTCGGCCGCCCGCCTGTGGCAGTTGGCCGAGGTGCTGGAAGTGCCCGTGAGCTACTTCTACGAAGGCCTCACCCGCGACCAGCGGGAGAGCATCGAGCGCGAGAACGCGGCGTCCTCCACCGAGACGCTGGCCAGCAAGGAGACGCAGGACCTGATCCATGCGTACTACCAGCTCGGCGAACGGCCCCGCCGCCGCCTGCTGGACCTCGCCAAGGCCATGAACGGCGAGATCGAGGCTTAAGTCCGGCCGCAAGGCAGGGTAAGCGGGGGCATGACCCTCGATCCTGCCCGCCTTGAAGAGCTCGACGCTTTCCTGGTCGAGCTGAACCGTGTCGCCGCCGGATCGATCCTCCCCCTGTTCCGCGGCGAGCACGGACTCTCGAACAAGCACGAGGCCGGGTTCGACCCCGTCACCGAAGCGGACAAGGGCGCCGAGCGCGCCATCCGCGCGCTGATCGCCGAACGCTATCCCGACCATGGCGTCATCGGCGAGGAGTACGGCGAGGATCGGCCCGACGCCGAGTTCGTATGGGTCCTGGACCCCGTCGACGGCACCCGCGCGTTCATCGCCGGCCTGCCCCTGTGGACCACGCTGATCGGCCTGCGGCACGAGGGCGCTCCCGTCCTGGGCTCCATCGGCCAATCCTTCCTGGGCGAACTGTACATCGGCCACGCTGGCGGATCGCGCCTGGTGACACGGGAAGGGACTCAGGCGCTGCGCGTGCGGGCCTGTCCCAAACTGACCGACGCGGTCATCGCCACCACCGACCCCGAGGGCTGCTTCGACGGCGCCGAGCTGGGCGCCTGGACTCAGGTGCGGGCGGCCGCGAAACTGGCCCGGCTGGGCTGCGACGCGTACGCCTATGCGATGGTCGCGGCCGGCACGATGGACATGGTCATCGAGGCCGGGTTGAAGGCCTGGGACATCGAGGCGGCGATCCCGTTGATCGCGGGCGCCGGCGGGCTCACCACCGACTGGCGAGGCGAGCCCGTGGGAAGACACGGCGGACAGATCGCCATCGCGGGCGACCGCGCCTGCCTCGACGAGGCGCTGGTCGCCCTGAGGCGCTCGGCGAAGTAGCCGACTACTTCTTTGCGGCAGGCGACTTCTTGGCCGCAGGCTTCTTGGGGGCGGCGGGCTTCTTGGCGACGGCTGGCTTGGCCGCTGCCGCAGGCTTGGCGGCGGGTTTCGCAGCAGCCTTCGGAGCCGCCTTCGGAGCCGCCTTGGCGGTAGCGGGCTTGGCCGCCGGCTTCGCAGCCTTGGCGCTGGCCGGCTTCGCGGCTGGCTTGGCCGCGGGCTTCGGAGCCACAGCCTTCTTGGGCGCCGCCTTGGGAGCGGCCGGCTTCGCGGCGGCCTTCGGAGCCGCCTTGGCTGCAGCGGGCTTCGCCGCAGGCTTGGCCTCAGCTTTCGCAGCCTTGGCGGCGGGCTTCGGCGCCGCGGCCTTCGCCGGCGGCTTCGCTGCGGCGACCTTCGGAGCCGCAGCGGGCTTGGCGGCCGGTTTCGCGGCTGCCTTCGGAGCGGCCTTGGGCGCTGCGGCCGCCTTCGGAGCAGCAGTCTTCTTCGCAGCGGGCTTCTTGGCGGCAGGGGCCGGAGCGGGCTTCGCGGCCGGGGCCGGGGCGATGCGCACGCTCGCGCAGTCCGGGCTGCTGCCC
>NZ_JANINU010000049.1 GCF_024508875.1 Phenylobacterium sp. | reverse complement strand
CGTCGATGCAGTAAAGCTAAGCCGCCCTTGAGCTTAGCGGATTTGCGCCCACCTATCCGAACGGCGTAAAGACCCGATCGCGTGGGAGCCGCTCCCCGCGCGACGGCGTTCAGGCCGGGGAGGATTTTCATGGCCGACGCCGTGTGCGACGACCGCCCGCTCGTGTTCGAAGACCTGGTCCGCTGGATGGCGGACGGGGCGAAGCCGGCGAGCGACTGGCGCGTGGGCGCCGAGCACGAGAAGTTCGTGTTCCGCCTGGGCGA
The DNA here is from genome assembly GCF_024508875.1 of Phenylobacterium sp. Classification (GTDB taxonomy): domain Bacteria; phylum Pseudomonadota; class Alphaproteobacteria; order Caulobacterales; family Caulobacteraceae; genus Phenylobacterium. The sequence continues at coordinate 10,370 of NZ_JANINU010000049.1, read as the reverse complement.
CCACGCTCCGGTCCCGTACGAACCGCGTGGCATCAAGGCGTTGCTGGACGGCCTGACGCGGTTCGGCTGGACCCCCGTCTACGAAGGCGAGAACGTCATCGCGCTGGAGCGCGGCATGGCGAACGTCAGCCTGGAGCCGGGCGGGCAGTTCGAGCTGTCGGGCGCGCCGCTGGAGACCGTCCACGACATCTGCGAGGAGACCGGCCAGCACCTCAACGAGGTAAAGGCTGTCGCCGACGAACTAGGCCTGGGGTTCCTGGGCCTGGGCTTCACGCCCGTTTGGACCCGCGAGCAGGTCCCGGTGATGCCCAAGGGCCGCTACAAGATCATGCGCGAGTACATGCCGAAGGTCGGCAAGCTGGGCCTCGACATGATGTTCCGCACCTGCACCGTGCAGGCCAACCTCGACTTCGCGTCCGAGGCCGACATGGTGGCGAAGTTCCGCACCAGCCTGGCCCTGCAGCCGATCGCCACGGCGCTGTTCGCCAACTCGCCGTTCATCGAGGGCAAGCCGTCGGGCTTCGTCTCCAGCCGCGCCAACGTGTGGACGGACACCGACGCCGACCGCACCGGCATGCTGGACTTCGTGTTCCAGGACGGCTTCGGCTTCGAGACCTATGCGCGCTATGCGCTGAACGTGCCGATGTATTTCGCCAAGCGCGGCGACCGGTACATCGACCTGGCGGGCCGCTCCTTCGTCGACTTCATGGACGGCAAGCTGGCCGAGCTGCCCGGCGAGCGCCCGACGATCAAGGACTGGGCCGACCACACCACCACGATCTTCCCCGAAGTCCGGCTGAAGAAGTACCTGGAGATGCGCGGCGCCGACTCCGGGCCCTGGAGCCGTCTCTGCGCCCTGCCGGCGCTGTGGATGGGCGTGCTGTATGACAGCGCCGCCCTGGCGGCGGCCTGGGACCTCTGCAAGGACTGGAAGATCGAGGACCACGAGAAGCTGCGCGCCGACGTGGCCCGCCGCGGCCTCAAGGCCGAGATCGCCGGCCGCACGGTTCAGGACGTGGCCAAGGACCTGCTGGCCATCGCCAAGCAGGGCCTGAAGAACCGCAACCGCCTGTCGGGTGGTCTGGTGGACGAGAGCGGCTACCTGGCCGAGCTGGAGCACATCGCCGACACCGGCGTGACCCCGGCGGAGCGGCTGGTGGAGCTGTACAACGGCGCCTGGAAGGGCGACGTGAGCCGGGTCTTCGAGGACTTCGCCTACTAGCTTAGGCGTGGCGCGGGCCCGACCGGTGAAGCCAGACATCGCCGTCTGGACCTTGTGTCGCTCGTTGCGGCCGGCTCAGTAGGTCCATGCCCATCTGGAACGGATCCTGCCACTGCGGCGCCGTGCGGTTTCGCGTCGAGGCCGAGATCGAGGAACTGACGCGGTGCGACTGCTCGCTGTGCCGGCGCAAGGGTGCGCTGATGGCGAAGGTGCACGAGAGCGGGCTGACGATCGAGGCGGGCGAGGACCAGCTCACGCTTTACCGCTGGAACACCGGCGTCGCGCAGCACTGGTTTTGCCGCACCTGCGGGATCTATCCCTTCCACAGGAAGCGGGCGGCGCCGGACAGCTATGGCGTGAATGTGGGTTGTCTCGAAGACTTCGATGTGGCCGCCTATCCTTACCGGCTGGCCGACGGGCTGACGATGAGCGTACGCCCCGGAGGCGCGCGGCCGGAGTGGACGGGGCCTCGCGAGGGTTAGCATGCCAGTCAAGCTGCCGAAGTATGCGCACTGGGTGGCCGAGCGGCGGTTCCTGGTGGACCCCGCGAACATGCCCGCGCTGGACGCGGCGGGCGCCCGGCGGATCGAGGACCTCTACATCGACGGCGGGCGCCTGCGGCTGCGGCGGATCACGCACCTGGCCACCGGCGAGCAAGAGTTCAAGCTGGCCAAGAAGTACGCGCCGGACGACCCGCTGATCGGGCCGATGACCAACCTCTATCTCAGCGCCGAGGAGTACGCGGTGCTGGCGAAGCTGCCAGGCGAGCGGATCTCCAAGCGCCGTCATAAGGTGGGCGCGTTCGTGGTCGACGTGTTCGAGGGGCCTCACGAAGGGCTGGTGACCGCCGAGTGCGAGGCTTCCAACCGCATGGCCGCCATGGCGGTGGACATCCCGGACTGGTGCGTCCGGGAGGTGACCAACGAAGTGATCTACACCGGCGGCGAGCTGGCGCAGGCGAAGAGCGCCCCGGCGTTTATGCGCTAAGGGCGTTCTCTAAGGGGCGCGCTACCGCACGCCCCCTTCCAGAGGCGGTTCGGTCGTGTTCGGCGGCCAGTGTTCGCGCTGGGTCGTGCCGTCGCCGGCGTCGGTGTGCTGGACGACCTGGTCGATGGCGCGCGGTTCGGCGGGGGCGTCGACGTGGTGCGGGTTCACCGCCGCATCCTCGACTTCGTAGACCTCGACGTGGTTCGGGTAGAAGGCCAGCCTGTTCTCGATAGCCTGCATGGCCGGGAACGGCGTCTCGTAGGTCCAGACCGCGTTCTCGGCGAAGTGGCCGTCCATCAGCAGCGTGTAGTAGCTGGCGTCGCCCTTGTACGGGCAATGGGTGCTGTGCGCCGTGCGCGACATGTACTCCATCGAGACGTCGTCGCGCGGGAAGTAGACCACCGGCGGATAGCTGGCCTCCTGAAGGACCAGCGCGTCGGCGCTGTCGGCGATCACATGGCCCTGGAACCTGGCGCGCCAACGCTTCGTCGCGGGGGTGACGGTGATCGGATGGTCGGGACCCGGAATCTTCATGAGACGTCCTCCTGGAGCCTTTCCGCTACGAAAGGCTCCAATTCAAGAGCTTGGAGCGTGACGGGCGCTTGAACCGGCTTCCACTTCAAGCTGTCACGCTCCAGAGGGACTGAACGCGCGGCGCGCGTTCCGGCTGCGTTCGATATGGGCGCCGGCTTTCGCCGCGCCAGAGGCCGGCCCGATGAGGAGGGACCGTCGTGATCGGACGAGAAGGTCTCTCGCGAAAGACGGCGAGCCCTTTGCCCATTTTGCCTGCCTGCAGGCCGAATGAGCGGGCTCGCGGGGGGATTTCGGGCGCAGGCTTGCTTGTGCTGGCCCGACCTAAGTGGTTTTGTGCCCACAGGAATACGCGGTGCGGTGACGGGGGCGTTCGCCCGCACGCGAGCTTCGGGAAAGCGGAACCCAACTCCACATGAATCCAATCCTTCTCATCGGCATCGCGGTGACGCTCGTCACCGGCCTGCCGGTCCTCATGCAGTTGCTGCGCAACCACCCGCGCGGGCTGATCATCCTGTTCTTCGCCGAGATGTGGGAGCGGTTCTCGTACTACGGGATGCGCGGCATCCTGATCTTCTACCTGACCCAGCACCTGCTGTTCGACGACAGCGTGGCGGGCGCGCAGTACGGCTCGTACACCTCCCTGGTCTACCTGCTGCCGCTGATCGGCGGGCTGCTGGCCGACCGCTACCTGGGCACGCGCAAGGCCGTGGCCTTCGGGGCGCTGCTGCTGGTGGCCGGGCACGGGATGATGGCGGTCGAGGGCACGCCGGCGAAGCAGACGCTGATCTACGCCGGCCAGAGCTACGACGTGGATATCAAGGGCCGCATGGAAGAGCGCCAGGTCCGCGTGATGATCGCGGGCCAGCCGCACGAGTTCGGCGCGACGGCGGACGGCGGCCTGGAGGTCAAGAACATGGCGCCCGGCGGCCCGCTGCCCGCGGTGATGCCGAAGGGCTCGTACGAGCTGAAGAACCAGGTGGATCCGTTTGGCAAGAACGCCTTCTACCTGGCGGTCGCGCTGATCATCATGGGCGTGGGCTTCCTGAAGCCCAACATCTCCACGATCGTCGGCCAGCTCTACCCGCAGGGCGACCCGCGGCGGGATTCCGGCTTCACCCTCTATTACTACGGCATCAACCTCGGGGCTTTCTGGGCGTCCGTGCTCTGCGGCTGGCTGGGGACGAGCCTGGGCTGGTGGGCCGGCTTCGGCCTGGCCGGCGTCGGCATGGCGGCGGGCTTCGTCGTCTTCGTGCTGGGCAAGAAGCACCTGGAGGGCAAGGCCGAGCCGCCGAACCCGGAGCTGCTGAAGCAGAAGGTCGTGGGACCGCTGAACCGCGAGGGGCTGATCTACCTGGGCGGCGTGCTGGGCGTGATCCCGGTGTGGTTCCTGGTGCAGTCGAACCAACTGGTGGGCTGGGCGCTGGGGATCTCCACCATCGCCGCCCTGGCCTTCATCGTCGTCTTCATGGCCACCCAGTGCAGCAAGATCGAGCGCGAGCGGATGATGCTGGCGCTGGTGCTGGTCTTCGGCTCGGTGGTGTTCTTCACGCTCTTCGAACAGGCCGGCACGTCGCTCAACCTGTTCGCGGCGCGCAACGTCGACCTGGGCTCGATCGACGCGGCACAGACCCAGTCGTTCAACGCCGGCTTCATCCTTATCTTCGCCCCGATCTTCGCGGCGATGTGGGCCTATCTCGGCGCGCGCAAGCGGATGCCCAACCCGACGCTGACCTTCGGTCTGGGCCTGCTGCAGGTGGGCCTGGGTTTCCTGGTCGTGGTGTGGGCGCAGGGCCTGGCGGTCGACTACAAGATGCCCCTCTTCATGCTGGGCCTGCTGTACATGCTGCACACGACGGGCGAGCTGTTCCTGTCGCCCGTGGGCCTGTCGCAGATCACCAAGCTCAGCGTGGCGAAGGTGGTGTCGTTCATGATGGCGGTGTGGTTCCTGGCCTCGTCCATCGCCCAGTACGTCGGCGGCCTGATCGCCGGCGCGATGGGGACCGAGACGGTCGGCGGCCAGGTGCTCGACCCGGCGGCGGCCTTCGCCACCTCCATGGACGGCTTCAACAAGCTGGGCTGGGCGGGCGTCGGCTGCGGCGTGGTGTTCGTGGCGGCCAGCTTCTTCATCAAGGGCTGGGCGCATGGCGCCGACCAGCCGCCGGTGGAGGCGCAGCTTGTCACCCCGTCGGTGGACGGCGAGCAGCAGGCCGCCCGGATCTGAGCGGGCGCGCGGCGGGCCGGGAGCCCGCCGCGCCTCGGCTTCTCGAGACGCCTTTAGGCGCCGAAGGTGTGGCGCACGCGGATGTAGACGCTCTGGCCGGGCTTCAGGTCGCGGTCGTCGACATAAAGCAGCTTCCCGTCGCTGCGCGGGCCGTCGTACTGACGGGTGTTGAAGCGGATGCCGCGCTCGAACAGGTTGGCGACCTCGACGCGCAGGACGGTCTGCGGCTGCAGGCGCTTCTCGACCCAGGTGACAAAGTAGCCGTTGTGCAGCTTCACGTCGGAGACGAAGTTGTAGCGGTACGAGGTCTGCGACCAGCCTGAATAGTAGTCGCCGCCGACCGCCAGGCCCCATTGGGGCAGGTCCTGGCTGTAGTGGACCTCCCACTCCAGCGGGCGCAGCTTCGAGATGGTGCGGCTCTCGAATGTGGTCGGGTCGGTGACCTTGGACCAGCGCTTGTTGAGCTCGCCGCGCAGCAGGCCGCCCTTCCAGCCCATGCGGTCGCTGGGGAGCGTGAAGGTGGCGATCAGCTCGTCCTTCGTCCCGTCGCCGATGTTGGTGGGCTGGTCGAAGGTCAGGACCTCGGGCAGGCCGGTCTGCGGATTGACGCGCTTGATGGTGACCGGCCCGCGGTCGATCACGTCTCGCAGTTCGGAGTGGCGGAAGGTGACGGTGACCGCGCCGCTCTTCCAGAAGCGCTGCTCGATGGCCGCCTCGCCGACCCACGCCCGCTCAGGATTGAGGTCGGGATTGCCGGCGCTGACGCCGGTGCCGGCGGTGAAGTCGGTGCCGGCGACGAAATCGTCGAAATCGAGCTGGCCGACCGTGCGCTCCAGGCGGACGCGGAGCTGGGTGTCGGGGCGCACGTCCCAGCTCGCGGCCAGGCGCGGCTTGAAGAACTGCAGCTTCTTTTCCAGCATCACGTCGCCGTCGGACGAGATCTTCGAGGCTTCGAAGCGCAGGCTGCCGTCGATGGTCCAGGCGGCGGCGGGCCGCCAGATCGCCTTGCCGAACACCTCGCCGCGGGTCTCCTCGACCGTCACGTTGGCAGCGGGCAGGGGCTCGGCGACGCCGTTGTGGAAGAACTTGGCGCGGCTATCCAGCTTGTTGAACGCGCCCTCGCCGCCCAGCTCGAACGAGAGCGACGGCGACCATTGGTGCTTCAGAACCGTCCGGCCGATCGTCTCGCTGATATCGCGCGTGTTGCGGTAGTCGTCGGTGTCGCCGCGGAACGTGAAGAGGTCGTAGGTATGGTAGTCCTGGTCCGTGCGCAGGGCCACGACCTCGAGCTTGGTCTTCGGCCCGAAATCGCGGTTGAAGCGCAGGCCGAACTCGCGCTGGAACTCGTCGTAGGGGTTGACGTCGTTGGCGACCCCGAGGTCGGCCGGACGGCTGTAGACGGTGGTCTCCTCGCTCTTCCAGCTATCCCAGAAGAGGCGGCCGTTCAGCGAGACGCGGCCGCCCAGCAGGGGCTGGGAATAGGCGCCGGAGATGATCTGCTGCAGCCCGTCGGATTCCGAGTCGTGCCGGCCCTCGCGGATGATCGAGCCGTCCGGGGCGAAGCGCACGCGCGGGCCGAACTGGCCGCCGTCGTCGTTGCCGTAGCCGTAGCGCGCCACCCCTTCCCAGGTGCGCACGCCGTCGCCGCCCGAGAGCTCCAGGCGCATGCCGTGCATGTTGCGGCCGTCCCAGAGGTGGTTGTTGGCCACGGCGAACAGACCGCGGAAGCCGCCGCCGGACTTGCGCACGACGTTGGCGATGACGGTCTTGCCCTGCATGTCGATCCCCGGCGCGCCGCCGCGGATGACGTCGATGCGCTCGATCTGGCTGATCGGGATCCGGCGCAGGATCTCTTCCAGATTGTCGGTCTTGCTGGTCGGGCGGGCGCCGTCGACGATGACGTTGCCGGCCGCGCCCTCGAAGCCGCGGACCGAATTGCCGGTGTCCAGCGTGAAGCCGGGCACGCGAGCCAGCATCTCGGCGGCGTTGGCCACCTGCTGGCCGGCGAAGAAGGTGACGGGATAGCTGATGACGCCCTGCGTCTGCGGCGGGGCGATCGCGGCGGGCGGCGCGGCGGCGACGGCCGCCTGGGCCAGGACGGTGGCGATCAACATCGGAACTCTCCCCAGAACGCGGGTTAACTGGCCCGGGGCGGCGTTCTGGAGCGAGTTAAATGGCCGTAAGGTGCATTAAATCGGGGACAGATTTGTCACCGAAAGGTCAACGGGGGAAAGGCCGATCCTCCGGGCTGGGGGAGCCTCAGCCCTGCGGCGGCCACGCGGGGAACTGCGGGCTGTCGTCGCCGATGACGGCCCAGGCCGGCTTGTCCGCGACGAAGATGTGGCCCGAGACCTTCAGGTCCGGCTGGCCGTCGAGGCTGCCGGCCGGCACGAACCAGCGGCCCTCGCCGCCCAGCAGCGGCGCCGGGCAGCCGCAGCGGCCGCAGAAGCTGGTGCTCCAGCCCGAGGCCAGCGCATAGCCGCGCACCTTGTCCTCGCCGGACAGCCAAACGAAGTGTTCCGGCCGCACGGACAGGACGGCGTTCGACCCTGTGCCGGACGCCTTGCGGCAAAGGGAGCAGTGGCAGAACCCCACGCGCGGCAGCCGGCCGGCGACGCCCCAGCTCACGTCGCCGCAGAGGCAGCGTCCGGTGGCGGCGAAGGGCTCGGCCGGCGTGCTCACACCGCGGTCCCGCCGACGGTGAGGCCGGTGATCTTCAGCGACGGCTGGCCCACGCCGACCGGGACGCTCTGCCCCGACTTGCCGCAGACCCCGACGCCCGGATCGAAGTCGAAGTCGTCGCCGATCATGGTGACGCGGGTCAGGGCCGAGGGGCCGTCGCCGATCAGGGTGGCGCCCTTCACCGGTACGGTGATCTTGCCGTCCTCGATCAGGTAGGCCTCCGTGCACTGGAATACGAACTTGCCGTTGGTGATGTCCACCTGGCCGCCGCCGAAGTTGGCGCAGTAGAGGCCGCGCTTGGTCGAGGCGATCATGTCCTCGCGCTTGTGGTCGCCGCCCAGCATGGCCGTGTTGGTCATGCGCGGCATGGGCATGTGGGCGTAGGATTGGCGGCGGGCGTTGCCGGTGGGCGCCATGCCCATCAGCCGCGCGCTCATCCGGTCGTGCATGTAGCCGACGAGGATGCCGTCCTCGATCAGCACGGTGCGCTCGGTGGGCGTGCCCTCGTCGTCGACGGTCAGCGAGCCGCGGCGGCCCAGGATCGTGCCGTCGTCGAAGACGGTGACGCCGGGCGCGGCCACGCGTTCGCCGATGCGGCCCGAGAAGGCCGAGGTGCCCTTGCGATTGAAGTCGCCTTCCAGGCCGTGGCCGACCGCTTCGTGCAGCAGCACCCCGTTCCAGCCCGGGCCCAGCACCACGTCCATCTCGCCGGCGGGGCAGGGAACGGCGTCGAGGTTGACCAGCGCCTGGCGCAGGGCCTCGTCCACCTGGTCCTGCCACTTGTCGGGGCTGATCCAGGCCTCGAACCCAGCCCGGCCGCCGGCGCCGGTGAAGCCGTTCTCGCGGCGGCCGTCGCGCTCGACGGTGAGCTGGACGTTCACGCGGCACAGCGGCCGCACGTCGCGGATCAGCCGGCCGTCGGCGCGCAGGATCTCGACCACGCGGCGCTCGCCGGCGATGGAGGCCATCACCTGGACGACGCGCGGATCGCGGGCGCGGGCCCAGGCGTCGATCTCCTGGAGCAGGGCGACCTTGTCGGAGAAATCGGGCGAGCTGAGCGGGTTCTCCTCGCCGTAGAGCTTGGCGTTGGTGGCCCGCGGGGCCTCGGCGGCGGTCCCGGCGTAGCCGCGCTTGGCCAGCTTCGCGGAATCGGCGGCGCGGCGGATCGCGGCCTCGGAGATTTCGGAGGCATGGGCGTAACCGGCGGTCTCGCCCGCGACGACGCGCAGGCCGAAGCCCTCGGTGGCGTCGTAGTTCGCCGACTTCAGCCGGCCGTCGTCGAACAGGAAGGATTCGCTCTCGGAGCGCTCGACGAACAGCTCGCCGTCGTCGGCGCCGGCCAGGGCGTCGCCGAGAATCTCGCGGGCGCGGGCCGGATCGACGCCGGCGGATTCGAGGATCGAGGGAGCGGGGACAGGGGCGTTCATTCCCGGAAGATAGGCACGGCGCGCGTCCGCGTCACCCGCGACGTCCGATCCTTGCGGCGTATTGCAGGCTGCCCGATTCGCATCGCGCGGGGCTTGGGAGAGCCGGCGGGGGTCGCCCAGGCATTGCGCGGGGGGCGCGGGGATCGCCCCTGCGACATGTTGGCCCGCCGGGCGATCCGCCCCCGCGTCCCGCCTGCCCGGCGGGCTTGAGCCGCGTCAAATATGCCTTTCGATAACCAGGCTACGGACCTAGGCGCGCCCTCAGCACTCCGAACGCCTTGGCAAGGCCTGGGGATGCGCGTATGGACCCCCGCGAAGGGGCCGATCGGCGTGGCGGAAGCTACGTCCGCACGTCCCGTTCCGAAGTCGTCGGACGCGCCCAAACCGTCTTGCGGGCGCGGCCGGCCAGAGAGACCGAGGGGACATGAAGTCGAGCTTTCACGGATTGCGGACGCGGGCGGCGGGGGCCCTCGCGGGCGCGGCGACAGCGTTCTGGGGCGCCGCGGCGATGGCCGCCGACAAGTTCGGCCAGCCGACGGACGGGGCGATCGACCTGCAGCCGGGCGTGACCCCGCTGCGCGAGCACGCCATCTTCTTCCACAACGCGATCCTGCTGCCGATCATCTCGCTCATCACGGTTTTCGTGCTGATCCTGCTGATCGTGGTGATGGTGCGCTTCAACAAGCGCGCGAACCCGGTCCCGGCGAAGTTCAGCCACAACACGACGCTGGAGGTGGCCTGGACGCTGATCCCGGTCCTGATCCTCGTCTTCATCGCGATCTTCTCGTTCCGGCTGCTGTTCGCCTACAACGACATGCCCAAGCCGGACCTGACCATCAAGGCGACCGGCTACCAGTGGTACTGGGGCTATGAGTACCCCGACCAGAAGATCGGCGAGTTCGTCTCGAACGTCCTTCCGGAAGACCAGGCCAAGGCTAGGGGCGAGCCCTACCGCCTGGCGGTGACCGAGCCGCTGGTGGTGCCGGTGAACAAGGTGGTCCGTGTCCAGGTGACCGGCGCCGACGTGATCCACGCCTTCGCCGTGCCCTCCTTCGGTGTGATCACCGACGCCATCCCGGGCCGTCTGAACGAGACTTGGTTCAAGGTCGACCGGATCGGCACCTACTACGGCAACTGCCGCGAGCTGTGCGGCATCGACCACGCCTTCATGCCCATCGAGGTGCGCGTGGTCAGCCAGGCCGACTTCGACGCCTGGGTCGCCAAGAAGGGCGGCTCCAAGGCCGGCGCGGCGCCCGCCGCCGTGGCCGCGCCCGCTGCGGCTCCGGCCGCCGCCGAC
>NZ_JANINU010000048.1 GCF_024508875.1 Phenylobacterium sp. | reverse complement strand
CCTCGCCGACACCTGCGACGACCCCGACGATCCCAAGTGGCGAAGCTCGGGCTAGCCACCCCCTCTCGCTCCGCGAGCTCCCCCAACGGGGGAGCATCTAGAACAGATCTAATTCCTCCCCATTCCACCCCCTCTGGGGGTGGATCGCGAAGCGAGGGGGGCCGAGCCGCCTTGCGGCTCGGAGGGGGAGGCGCCGAAGGCGGAGGGGGTCACACCCCCACCCTCTAAAAACCGTCCCACCCGGACGGCGCGAACGCGCGCCCCTCCCCGCACGCTCACGAAAAAGGGCCGCGCTTTTGGCGCGGCCCTGGAGTTCGAGGAAGGAGAACGCCCCGAGAGGGCAAGGCCAATCTGCGGCGGAGGCTCACCCAGGGACAGCGGACACCGGTGTCCTGAGGGGGATTTGCCGGTGGACGCCCAGGATCGAAGCAAGATCGACCCCGGGCGCCTCAAACCGCAGCAAAGCCCGTTCGCGCTCCCTAGAACTGGTAGCGAAGGCTGATCTGCATGTACCAGAGCGACAGCGCGGTATTGCGCTGCTTGGTCACCGTGGTGGGCACGTTCGAGTAGCGGTAGCCCACGCAGGTGGCGCTGTTGGTGGCCACCGCGACCCCGTTCGCGTCCGCGCAGTCGACGCTGACCAGGCGGTTCACATCCGAATATTCGCTGACCAGGCCCCAGTCCTTGTTGACCAGGTTCAGCACGTTGCGGATGTCGAACTGGACCTTCAGCTTGTGGCCGTCGATCAGCGTCGGCAGCTCCTGGCTGACCTGCAGGTCCACGCGGTTAATCGGCGGGTTGGTGTTGGTGTACTTCTTCACCAGCCCGGTCGGGATGTTGAAGTTCTCCACGTAGCTGCGGAACAGGTTCAGGTCGTTCGCCGTGGCGAAGGTGACGAAGCCGTAGCGCAGCGGATTGCCCCCCGTCGGGCCGGCCGCGAAGTCCGGCACATAGAGGGCCTGGGCGGTCTTCGTGACGCCGAACACCGGGCTGCGGCCCGAGTTGCGGTCCTGCATCGAGAAGCCGAACGGGCGACCCTCCTGGTGCTCGCCGAAGAGCGAGATGCGGGTCTCGTTGTCGCCGAAGAACTTGTGGGCGTAGCCCAGGGTCAGCTTGTAGCGGTTCTTGATCTCGTAGACCGAGCGGCCCTTGTAGTCGCTGTTCGGGTCCATGAAGGCCGGGACGGTGTTGTAGAGGGAACCCGCCGTCGTGCCGAAGAACAGCCCCGGGCCCAGGTCGTCCGAGTTCTGCCGCGCATAGCCGAACGAGGCGTCGAGGCCCCAGTCCCAGCGCTTGGAGACCGTCACGCCCGCGGTCCAGGCGTCGCCCTGGTCCTTGTTGGTGACGATGATGTCGTTGTTGCCGCCCAGGTTGGACGAGGACTTGCCGGGCGTGGCCGCGGCCAGCCCGTCGTAGCGGATCCGCCCGTCGGGCAGGAACTGCTGGGCGCCGTTCACGATCAGCGGCTGGGCGCGGCTGTCGTAGTAGCTGATCTCGTTGTCCTGCTGGGTGACGACGAGGTCGGCGGTCAGGCGCACGCCGTCGGTGACGCCGCCCCACAGGTCCGGCAGATCCCACGTGCCCGAGAGGAACGCCTTCCACTGGCCGGGCATCCGGAAGCCGGGCGACAGGGCGAACACCGGGGCGAGCGGCGGGATGCCGCTGGCGCCCGGCAGCGTGCCCTGCTGCAGCGCGACGACCTGGTTCGAGGGGGTCACGAACACCGTCGAGCTGGTCCGCAGGTTGTCGAGTGCGGCCGAGCCGATGGCCTGGGTGAAGCCGCCGGTATTGTTGGCCTCGACGAAGCCCGTGGCCGTGCGCTGGATATCGATGGCGCTGGTCTCGTAGCCGTTGTTGTAGAACGGCGTGCCGGTCAGCACGTCCGGCGTGCCGCCGGCGAAGAGGCCGCCGCCGCCGCTGATCTTCAGCCCGCCCATCGGCTTCCAGTCGACCGAGACGCGCGGCATGACGATCCATTCGCCGTCGATCGTCTTGGTGTTGGCGTAGCCGTTGCGGGCCTTGAAGTTCGGGTTGAACGTCGGGCTGTCGGGCTGGTCGTAGGTCTCGAGGCGGACGCCGGCGGCGACCGTCAGCTCGTCGGTGACCTGCATCGTGTCCTGCAGGAAGCCCGAGTACGTCCAGTAGGTGCTGTCGAATGCCGCATCGTTCGGATTGCCGGTGAGGGCGTTCTGGTACTGCAGGCGGCTGGCGCGGCCGGCGGCGAAATCGGCGAGGGAGTCGAAGTAGTAGACCCCGTGCGACTGCGGCACGAACACGTCGAACACGTCGGCCTTGCGGGCCTGGATCCCCGCCTTGAAGCGATGGTTCTGGAACGAGTATTCGGCCAGCGCTTGGTAGCGCGTCTCCTGCTCGTCCAGCGCGTTGGCGTGGCGGAACTGGTCGGGCCCGAAGCGCACCTGCGAGAAGCCCGAGGCGCAGCTCGTCAGCGTGCCGTCGGAATTGGGCGCCGTGCAGACCGCGATGTCGGCGAAGTTCTGGCCGCCGGGCGGGTTCTGGCCGTTGCGGTAGTCGCGGTACGTCGCCTTGAGGGTGGTCGAGAAGCGGTCGGTCCAGTTCGAGTGGACCTCGGCGGTGACCGCCGTGTCCTTGTTGAGCTGCTGGTACCAGTGGGAGAACAGCGAGGCCGTGGTCGAGGACAGGTCGGTCCGCTGGATCGAGGTCGACTTGGCGTAGCGGTAGGTCAGGCTGGCGCGGTGCTGGTCGCTGATGTTCCAGTCCAGCTTGGCCGAGTACTTCTTGTCGGTGACGGGCTGGAAGCCGCCCACCCCGCCCAGGTCGTACTTGGCGGCGTAGGTGTTGTTGAAGGTGTTGACGACGCTGTCGATCGTGGCCTGGGACAGGTTCACGAAGCTGTTCGGCGCGCTCCCACCGGCGACGCCGAACTGAGTGGCGTCCAGCGTCTTGTAGGTCTCATACGACACCGCGAAGAACAGCTTGTCGCGCCACAGCGGGCCAGAGAAGAAGCCGCCGTAGTTGTCCTGGGTGATGACCTGCTTGACCTTCAGGCCGCTGATGTGGGTGCCGACCAGGCCCTCGTTCAGGTAGTTGATGAAGGCCGTGCCGTGGAAGTCGTTCGTGCCCGACTTCAGCACGATGTTGAACGCGCCGCCGACGAAGTCGCCGTTCTCGACGTCGGTGGGCACCGCGGCGATGGCGAACTGCTCGATGGCGTCCAGCGTGACGGGGCCGCGGGCCGTGGTCAGGCCGCCCTGGGCCAGGCCGAAGTTGTCCTGCGCCGCCACGCCGTCCACCGCGATGCGGTTGAAGCGCGGGTTGGAGCCGGCGATCGAGATGCCGCCGCCGTTGGTGCCCGAGCGGCCGTTCGACAGGTCCTGGGCCACGAGGATGTCGCGGCGCGCGAGGTCGCGCGGGTCGCGGCTGACCGACACGACCGTGGCGATCTCCTGCGAGGTCAGGGTGGTGGACGGACCCTGGTCCTGGGCGCGCACCGTGCCGGTGACCACCAGTTCCTGGACCTCGGCCAGGTCGATATCGATCTCGCCGGTCTTGGAGACTTCGAGGAAGATGTCGTTCAGCACCTTCTGCGGCTGGCCGGGGGCGACGATGGTCACCGTGTAGGGGCCGCCGATACGCAGGCCGCGCAGGTCGAACGTGCCGGTGGATTCGGTCGAGGTGACCGCGCGCGTCCCGGACGGCTTGTGGACCAAGGTGACAGACGCGTTGGCCACGGGCGCCCCGCCCGCCGTCACCACGCCGTGGACCGCCGAGGTCGTCTCCTGCGCATAGGCCGCGCTCGTGGCCGCGGCGGCCAGCACCGTCAGGGCCGCACCCGCGGCCAGTCTCTTCAGACTCATCGAATTTCCCCAAAGCCCCGGCCGCCGTGAACGGAGGCCCAACCGGAGAATTCAATTACCAACGATATGCGACGGCGACGCCAAAACGGCGCGACATGGTTTGTCACAAACGCACGGTCGCAAATGCCGCGCGGATAGGCGCTGACCGCCGTGAAAACGGTCAGAAAGCAGGGCTCAGCGGGTGCCGTACATCCGGTCTCCGGCGTCGCCCAGGCCGGGCAGGATGTAGCCGTGATCGTTGAGTCTTTCGTCGATTGCTGCGGTCCACAGGCGCACGCCGGGATGGTGGCCGTGGAACTTGGATACGCCCTCGGGCGAGGCCAGCAGGCAGGCCAGGCGGACCTCCCGGGCGCCGGCTTCCAGCAGGCGGTCGACGGCGGCGATGGCGGTGTTGCCGGTGGCCAGCATCGGGTCGATCACAACGACCAGCCGCTCGGCGATGTCGGCCGGCGCCTTGAAGTAGTACTCTATGCAATTGAGCGTCGCCGGGTCGCGGTAGAGCCCGATGTGGGCGACGCGAGCCGCCGGGGCCAGCTCCAGCATCCCGTCCAGCATCCCCATCCCCGAGCGCAGGACCGGGGCGAAGACCAGCTTCTTGCCGACCAACTGGGGCGCCTGCATCGTCATGAGCGGCGTCTCGATCTCGACGGTCTCCAGCGGCAGGTCGCGCGTGACCTCGTAGCAGAGCAGCGCGCCGATCTCGCGCAGCAGCTCGCGGAAGCTCTTGGTGGAGGTGTCCTTCCTCCGCATGAGGGTGAGCTTGTGCTGAACCAGCGGATGGTCGACGACGGTGACGCCCTGCATGTCGCGCTCCCCCTAGAAAACCGTGCCGTCGCTGATGACGGCGATGGGCGGGCCGCCGTCGGCCCGCTTCTGCTTCGCGATCCGCCGGCCCGCGGCCCAAGAGCCGCCCTCCAGCACCCGCGCCAGCGGGAAGGCCTCGGCCGATACGCCCAGCCGCTCGCGGACCAGGGGCGCGAGCCGGTCGAGCAAGGCCACGGTGAGCGAGCGCCAGCTCACGACCAGCGGGCTGTCGACGGCATGGCCCCTGCCCGCGTCCTCCGGATCCTTCAGGACCAGCACGCCGGTGTCCACGAAGAGGCCGCCGTTCCGGTATTCGGCCAGGCCGGTCAGGCCATCGACGTCAGTCACCTGGACGCCCGAGGCCTCCAGCGGCTCGATCAGCGAATAGCTCATCCACTGGGAGAGCTTGTGCAGGGGCACGTAGCCGGCGACGGCCGGGTGGGTCCAGCAGTCGCCAAGGGGCACGCCGCCCAGGCTGAGACGGCCCGGCCAGATCGGACCCAGGGCCTGCAGCAGCACCTCGAGGATCACCGGCGCGCGCAGGCGGCCGTCCTCGGCATGCCGGCACATGATGTCGAACAACGCGCCGGGCCGGCCCACAGCGTCGCCAAGACGGCGCAGCAGGGCGGCGCGGCCCTCCAGGCCGACCAGCGGGTTGTCGTCGGTGACCTGGAAGGCCTCGGCGATCGTGGCGGCCTCGACCTTCGGCAGGGCGTCGGCGCGCAGGGGATCGGCGGGGTCCGCTGACAGCGCGCCGGACTCGAAGAGCCTGAGCGAGGCCACGCCCAGGCCCTCGGACCGGGAGAGCGTGGCGCCGGTGGCCGCGTCGCGATAGCGCCAGGCCGGACCTGCGCCCGCGTCGAGCAGCACCGAGGGGATGACGAGGTCGAACGCCGCGCGGCCCAGGGCGGCCGGGTCGGACGGCTTGTCCAGCTCGGCCCACAGGTCGCGACCCTCGGCCGTGAAGTGCCGCCAGCGGGCGTGAAACGGGATGTTCAGGTCCGGATAATTCAGCCGCACGGTCTCGGCGGTGAGGTCGGCGGCAGCGTCCAGCCTGGCCAGGTCGAGACGCCACTCGGCCAGGCCCCCGGCCTCGGCGAGGGCCAGCATCTCGTGCGCGCGATCACGGACAGCGGCGGCCGTGAGCAGCGATCGGGCGGTCTTCTCGTCGGAAACGGTCAAGAGCATTCAAACCATTGCCTTCTCCCCTTGCGGGAGAAGGTGTCAGCCGAAGGCTGACGGATGAGGGGGCGCGCCGCGATCGGAGCGCTTCGGGTATCCGAGGGGCCTGAGAGACCCCTCATCCGACCTGCTGCGCAGGCCACCTTCTCCCGCAAGGGGAGAAGGGAAGCTATAGCGCGGCGCACGAACTCAGAATTCCTTCAGGTCGCGGCCGACGGTCTTCTTGAGGTCTTCGGCCGACGGCGCGCCTTCGGGCGTGAAGTAGCCGGCGGCCTTCTTGGCCTCCATCTCCACGCTGGCGTCGGGCGGGACCAGTTCGTCGGGGATCGGCACGCGTTCGCCGATCTCGACGCCGCCGCCGACCAGGGCGTCGTACTTCATGTTGGACATGGAGACGAAGCGGTCGATCCGGCGGATGCCGAGCCAGTGGATGATGTCGGGCATAAGTTGCTGGAAACGGGCGTCTTGGACCCCTGCGACGCATTCGGTGCGCTCGAAGTAGGTCGCCGCCTGGTCGCCGCCGGGCTGGCGCTTCCTGGCGTTGTAGACCAGGAACTTGGTCACCTCGCCCAGGGCCCGGCCTTCCTTGCGGTTGTAGACGATAAGCCCCGTGCCGCCGGCCTGGGCTTGGCGCGTGGCCTCCTCGATGCCGTGCGTGAGATAGGGCCGGCAGGTGCAGATGTCGGAGCCGAACACGTCGGAGCCGTTGCACTCGTCGTGGACGCGGCAGGTGAGCGGGACCGAGCGGTCGCCGAGCTTCGTGGCGTCGCCGAAGATGTAGAGCGTGATCCCGCCGATCGGGGGCAGGAAGACGCTCATGTCCGGCCGGGTCACAAGCTCGGGATACATGCCGCCCGTCTGTTCGAAGAGCGTGCGGCGCAGCGTCTGCTCATCGACGCCGAAGCGGGACGCCACGCCGGGTAGATGCCAAACCGGATCGATGGCGGCCTTGGTCACGGCGATATCGCCGCTCTCGTGCAGCACTTGGCCGTCGGCCTTGAGGCGGCCGGCGCGCATAGCCTCGGCGATCTCGGGCAGGGTCAGGCGGGCCTTGGTCACTGCGATGGTCGGGCGGATGTCGACGCCCTCGGCGATCTCGGGGGCGAAGTCCTCGGCGATGCGCGCGCCCCAGGGATCGAGCGAGACGATCTTGCCGGGCTCGCTCCACTGGGGATGCGGCCCGACGGGCACGACAGGGTGCGTGTTGACCAGTTCGGGCCGGACCATCGGGTCCATGGCGCCCGAGGCGACGGCCAGCGCGCGGTAGACGGAATAGGCGCCGCCGTGCGCGCCAATGGCGTTGCGGTCGGTCCCGGCGTTGGCGGTGGCGATCACCGGACCACGCTCGCGGGCGGTCGGGGCGTCCCAATGAATCGGGAAGCGGCTGGTCGCGCCCGCGCCGGGGTGCGAGGTCAGACGGATATGCGATGTCCTGTTGCCGGACATGTGCGAACGAACCTCCAGAGTCGAAAAGGCCCTGTCGCCGGGTTCGCCGGCGCAGGGCCTTTGAGCGGAGAGACTGATCCCAGTTCGCCGACTTGGCAAGGAACTCCGAAATGCAGCCGGAAGCTGCGCCTTGACGTAGGTCGCTCGTGGGCGCCGCATGGGCGCCGGACGAGAGAATATCCATGGAAACGCACCTGAACGACCTGGCCGAAGTCCGCGAGCTCATCCAGCTCTATGTCGAGGGCGCGAACGGCGACGTCGCCAAGCTGAAGGAAGCCTTCCATCCGGAGGCGCGGATGATGGGCCACATCGGGCCAGTGGAGACCTACATCCCGATCACCGACTTCTTCCGGATGATCGAGCGGCAGCCCGGAATGGCGGGGCCGAACTACCAGGCCGACGTGCGCACCATCGACATCGTCGGGGACGCCGGCGTCGCTGTGCTGGTCGAGACCGACTACATGGGCTGCGACTTCGTGGACTACTTCTCGGTGGCCCGGATCGGCGGGCGTTGGCAGATCACCAACAAGACCTACGCCCACACCGGAGGCACGCCGCCGGGCGCTGAGCCGCCTGCTCAAAAAGCGGGCGCCCACGGTTGACGTAACATCGCTCTGCAAGCTTGTCTGGACAGTCTTGCGAACCCCGCGAGGGTGAACCGGTGATCCAGGGGCCCGCCTCTCTGCCGGAACTGCCGACGCTGCAGCGTGCGCGGGGCGCTGGGCGGATCGCGGTGGCGGCCGAGGACGGGCGCAGCCGGCTGGCCACGCTCTACCAGGACGGGTGCGGGAAGATCCGCCTGCCGCGGGGCGGCGACCTGGAAGCCGTCCTGATCAACTCGTCGGGCGGACTGACCGGCGGCGATCGCCTGGAATGGCGCGCCGAAGCCGGCGACGGGGCAGCGCTTACGCTGACCACCCAGGCCTGCGAGAAGGTCTATCGCGCCCGCGACGGCGTGGCCGAGGTGCGGACATTCCTGACGGCGGGCAAAGGGGCGCGGCTGGACTGGCTGCCGCAGGAGACGATCCTGTTCGACGGCGGGGCGCTGTCGCGGCGGCTGGAGGCCGACCTAGCGCCGGGCGCGCGGCTGCTGGCGGTGGAGGCCGCCGTCCTGGGCCGCACAGCCATGGGCGAAACGGTGCGCCACGGCCTGCTGCGGGACCGCTGGCGCGTGCGGCGGGAGGGACGGCTCGTTTTCGCCGACGAGCTGAGGCTGGACGAGGCCATCGGCGAGGCGGGCGCGGCGGCGCCTGTGCTAGCAGGCGCGCGGGCCTTCGCCTCGATCCTGCTGATCGACGACGAGGCGGGACGGTTCGTAGCCCCGCTGCGCGCGGCGCTGGGCGCGGCCGGCGGGGCCAGCGCGTTCGACGGCAAGCTGTTCGCCCGGATGGTCGCCACCGACGGCTTCGCGCTGCGCCACGCGCTGTTGTCCGCGCTGGAGGTGCTGCGCGACGGACAGCCCCTGCCCCGGGTCTGGAGAACCTGAATGAACCTGACCCCGCGCGAGAAGGACAAGCTGCTGGTCGCCATGGCCGCCGAGGTGGCGCGCAAGCGGCTGGCGCGTGGCGTGAAGCTGAACCACCCCGAAGCCATCGCCCTGATCACCGACTTCGTGGTCGAGGGGGCGCGCGATGGCCGCCCGGTCGCCGAGCTGATGGAGGCCGGCGCGCATGTCATCACCCGCGCCCAGGTGATGGAGGGGATCGCCGAGATGATCCACGACGTCCAGGTCGAGGCCACCTTTCCGGACGGCACCAAGCTGGTGACCGTCCACCATCCCATCCGCTGAGGAGCGCCATGCAACGCAAGACATGGAACAAGATCATCCCAACGGTCGCGGGGCTTGCCGCGACGGTCGTCGCCGCTCTGCCCGCCTCGGCCCACGAAGGGCATCACGAGCAGATGGCGCTGATGCAGGCGCTGCGGCACCTGGTGAGCGAGCCGGACCACCAGATCGCCTTCGCCGCGCTGGTGGTGCTGGCGGTGGTTGCCGGCTGGAGCTGGCGCCGGGCGAAGGCGCGCAAGTGATCCCGGGCGAGATCATCCCCGCCGACGGCGAGATCGAGCTGAACGCCGGCCTGGCGGTTACGACACTGCGCGTGGCCAACACCGGTGACCGGCCGATCCAGGTGGGCAGCCACTACCACTTCTTCGAGACCAACCCGGCGCTGCGGTTCGACCGGGCGGCGGCGCGCGGTCAGCGGCTGGACATCGCCGCCGGGACCGCCGTGCGCTTCGAGCCCGGGCAGGAGCGTGAGGTGGACCTCGTGCCGTTCGGCGGCGCGCGGACGGTGCACGGCTTCCGCCAGGACGTGATGGGCAAGCTCTGATGGCCAAGATCAGCCGCGCCGCCTACGCCGACATGTTCGGCCCCACGGTCGGGGACCTCGTGCGGCTGGCCGACACCGAGCTGTTCGTCGAGGTGGAGAAGGACCTCACCACCTATGGCGAGGAGGTGAAGTTCGGCGGCGGCAAGGTGATCCGCGACGGCATGGGCCAGGGCCAGGCGACACGCGCCTCCGGGACCGCCGACACCGTCATCACCAACGCCTTGATCGTCGACCACTGGGGCATCGTGAAGGCCGACGTGGGCCTGCGCGACGGGCGCATCCTGGCCATCGGCAAAGCGGGCAATCCCGACGTGCAGCCGGGCGTCGACATCGTGATAGGCCCGGCGACCGAAATCATCGCCGGCGAAGGCAAGATCGTGACGGCCGGGGCCATGGACGCCCACATCCACTTCATCTGTCCGCAGCAGATCGAGGAGGCGCTGATGAGCGGCGTCACCACCATGCTGGGCGGCGGGACGGGCCCAGCCACCGGCACCAACGCCACGACCTGCACGCCGGGGGCCTGGCACCTGCAGCGGATGATCGAGGCGGCCGAGGCGTTTCCGATGAACTTGGCCTTCGCCGGCAAGGGCAACGCCAGCCTGCCCGAGGCGCTGGTGGAGCAGATCGCGGCGGGGGCCTGCGCGCTGAAGCTCCACGAGGACTGGGGCACCACGCCCGCGGCCATCGACTGCTGCCTGTCGGTCTGCGACGACCTCGACGTCCAGGCGATGATCCACACCGACACCCTCAACGAGAGCGGCTTCGTGGAGGACACGATCACGGCCATCGGCGGGCGCACGATCCACGCCTTCCACACCGAGGGCGCCGGCGGCGGACACGCGCCCGACATCCTGAAGGTCGCCGGCCTGCCGAACGTGATCCCGTCGTCTACCAACCCGACGCGGCCCTACACGAAGAACACCCTGGCCGAGCATCTCGACATGCTGATGGTCTGCCACCACTTGGACCCGTCGATCCCCGAGGACATCGCCTTCGCCGAGAGCCGCATCCGCAAGGAGACCATCGCGGCGGAGGACATCCTGCACGACCTGGGCGCGCTCTCGATCATCTCGTCCGACAGCCAGGCGATGGGGCGCGTGGGCGAGGTGCTGATCCGCACCTGGCAGACCGCCGACAAGATGAAGAAGC
>NZ_JANINU010000047.1 GCF_024508875.1 Phenylobacterium sp. | reverse complement strand
GTGACCTTCTTGGCCCAGCCGGCGAAGTTGAGGTCGCTGCCCTCGAACTCCGGCTCCCAGAACCGGCGCTGCGAGCAGTGGATGATGTCAGCCCCGGCCTCCACCAGCGCACCCAGCCAGGCTTCCAGCGCCTTCGGATCCTTGGCCAGCTTCACCTCGTAATCCTGCTGCTTCCACTGGCTGACCCGGATGATCACCGGATAGTCCGGCCCCACGGCCTTGCGCACCGCGCGCAGGATGTCCGCGGCGAAGCGGGCGCGGCCCGGCAGGTCCTTCGAGCCATAGGCGTCTTCGCGAACGTTCGTGCCGTCCCAGAAGAACTGGTCGATCAGGTAGCCGTGGGCGCCGTGCAGTTCGACCGCATCGAAGCCCAGCCGCTTGGCCTCGGCCGCCGCCTCGGCGAAGGCTCGGATGGCGTCGGCCACCTCGGCGTCGGTCATCGGCTCGCCGAACTTCTTGTCGGGACGGGACAGGCCCGACGGGCTGTCGTAGGGGCCGGGCGGGCTCCAGTCCTCGCTGCGGGTCTTGACCGCGCCCACGTGCCAGAGCTGCGGCGCAATGAGGCCGTGGACTTTGTGCACCTCGGACACGACGTTGCCCCAGGCGGCCAGTTCCTTCTCGCCGTGGAAGCGTGGAACGTTGGGGTCGTTCACCGAGGCCGGCCGGTCGACACCGGTGCCCTCGGTCACGATCAGCCCGACCTGGTTCTCGGCGCGCCGGCGGTAATAGGCCGCCACCTCATCGGTCGCCACGCCCCCCGGCGAGAACGAGCGCGTCATGGGCGCCATGACGATGCGGTTCGGAAGGGTCAGCCCCTTCAACGTGAAGGGCGTAAAAAGAACGTCGGACGCCATGCGATCCCCTGCGGCAGCGATTCAAACGAATGTTTATCGCGCTGTCGCATGCATGCCAGAGAGAAAAGCTGAGGGCGTCGACGAGGGCCGCTAGCGGCCGGGTCCGAGCAGCGCCTCGCGGCGAGCCAGGCTTTCGGGCGGCCACTCCTTCGCCATGTCGTAGTAGACCTCGAAGACCCGCGCGCCTTCCGGAAACCGCACCCACGGCAGCTTCGACCTCGTGAAGATGTGCACGTCGGGCGGCAGCGCCGCGCGCTCGTCGAGCGTCGTGGCGCGAAGGAAGCTAAGGACCTTGCGGTCGCCGTAGTCCGACCTGATGGTCGTACCGCAGTCTCCGCACCGGTAGACGATGTGCGGGCGCCCCGAGTCCGTTGGCATCGCGGTGGGGCGCAGTTCGCCGGAAAGCATCTCGATCCGATCGGTCTCGATCAGCGCGTTGATCACGAAGGCGCTGCCGACCTGACGCTGGCAGTCGCTGCAATGGCAGCAGTGGACGAACATCGGCCCCGACATCAGCCGGTAGCGTACCGTCCCGCACGCACAGCCGCCCTCAAGTCCCGCCATCCACGCCTCCCTGCATCGTCGTTCTATTTTTTCAGCGCGGAAAAGTTGACGCCAGCGTCACGTTTCTTGACTCGGAGCCCCCCCAAGGTCATCGTCTCGCCTGGGAAATGCGGGCCGCAGACCCGCGACGAGGAGGTAACCCATGGACGACGCGTCGATCGACCTGCAGCGCGCGGCCCGCGACGCCGCCTATTCGATGCCGCTGGAGCAGATCAACCCGGCGGACCCGGAGCTCTTCCGCACCGACACCATGTGGCCCTACTTCGAGCGCCTGCGGAAGGAGGACCCGGTCCACTACACCGCAGAAACGCCCTGGGAAGACATCGGCTCGTACTGGTCGGTGACCAAGTACAACGACATCATGGCCGTCGACACGAACCACGAGGCGTTCTCGTCCGAGCCCACCATCGTGCTCCCCGACCCGGCGGAAGACTTCACGCTTCCGATGTTCATCGCGATGGACCAGCCGAAGCACGACATCCAGCGCAAGACCGTCCAGCCGATCGTGGCGCCGAACCACCTGGCCTACCTCGAGCCCATCATCCGGCAGCGCGCGGGCGCCATCCTCGACAGCCTGCCGATCGGCGAGCAGTTCGACTGGGTCGACAAGGTGTCCATCGAGCTCACCACCATGACGCTCGCGACCCTCTTCGATTTCCCGTGGGAGGACCGTCGCAAGCTGACCCGCTGGAGCGACGTCGCCACCGCTTCGCCGGATTCCGGCCTCTTCAGCTCGACCGATCCGGAGATCGCCGAGCAGGAACGCCGCGCCGAGCTCTTCGAGTGCGTCGACTACTTCATGCGCCTGTGGAACGAGCGCGTGAACGCGCCGCCGCAACCCGACCTGATCTCGATGCTGGCCCATGGTGAAGCCACGCGGAACATGGACCGCATGGAATACCTCGGGAACCTGATCCTCCTGATCGTCGGCGGCAACGACACGACCCGCAACACGATCTCAGGCTCGGTCCTTGCGCTTCACCAGAACCCCGACCAGGACCGTATCCTGCGCTCCAACCCGGCGATGATCCCCAACATGGTCTCCGAGACCATCCGCTGGCAGACGCCGCTGGCCTACATGCGCCGCACCGCCAAGCGCGATGTCGAGCTGGGCGGCAAGACCATCAAGGAAGGCGACAAGGTCGCCATGTGGTACGTCTCGGGCAACCGCGACGAGGAAGTCATCGAGCGGCCGAACGACTACTGGATCGAGCGGCCGCGGGTGCGCCAGCATCTGTCGTTCGGCTTCGGCATCCACCGCTGCGTGGGCAACCGTCTGGCCGAACTGCAACTGAAGATCATCTGGGAAGAGATCCTCGCCCGCTTCCCGCGGATCGAGGTCGTCGGGCCGCCGCGACGGGTCCTGTCGTCGTTCGTGAAGGGCTACGAGGAGCTTCCGGTCGTCCTGCCGACGCGGAACTGAGGCTGACCTTTGGCGGGACCGGTTGACGGCCGGTCCCGCCAGGTTTCCCCTGCCCTCCACAAGTCGGGGGCTCCAGGAGGAAACACAGATGATCCGAACCACCTTCGTCGCCGCCCTTGTCGCGGCTTCCGTTGGCGCTGCCCCGGCGATGGCGGCTGAAACGCTCATGGCCCATCTGGGCGGCGCAGGCTCGCCCGACACCGACGGGGCGGGCCACGCCACCTTCAAGATCGACACGTCCAAGAACGAGGTCTGCTACGACCTGATGGTCGAGAAGATCGGCGCGGCCACGGCGGCCCACGTCCACAAGGGCGCGGCCGGAGCTTCGGGGCCGCCGGTGGTGCCGATGAAGGCTCCCGATGCGGCGGGCAAGGCTTCGGGCTGCGCGACCGTCGGCGCCGACGTCGTCAAGGATTTGCTGGCCAATCCCGCCGGCTACTACGTCAACGTCCACAACGCGGAGTTCCCGGCCGGGGCGATCCGCGGCCAGCTCATGAAGTAGCGCGTCAGGTCTTCGGTGCGGGCTTCGTCGCTGCTTTCGCGGCCGGAGCCTTCGCCGCGGGCGTCTTCGCGGCCGTCGAACCGGGCTTGGCCGGCGGCGCGGCGGGCGCCGGCGCAGGCGTGATCGGCGCGAACGGCTCAGGCGGCGGATCCCAAGACGCCATCAGGTTGATAACCACCTTCGCGACACTGTCGGCGGCGACCACCGAGCCGCCCCCGACGCCCTCACAAACGACCCGGTAGGCGGCGTAGGTATCGGACGCCTCGGTCGCCGGGCCCCATTCCGGCTGCGGATTGGTCTTGTTGACCAGCAGGCCGCCCGAGCGCGAGAAGGCCGAGAATTCGAGCCACCGCGTCCGGCCGGCGGCGCAATCGTACTCCGTCAGCGTGCGGACGTAGCCCGGCTGAGGCGGATCGCCGCTCAGGATGTTTCGCTGGACGCGAACCGCCCACGCCTTGCGCACGGGCGATCCGGGCGTTTTCTCGATGCCGCCCGCGTCCATGACGGTCCACGCATCCCGGCCCGACTGGGTGATGTAGAAGATGCGCGCTTGCGCGCCTTGCGCGGCCAGCAGGGTCACGGCCACGGCCGTGGCGGCGATGCGCAGGTTGTTCAGCAGCTTTTCCAACACGGTAAAAGCTATAGCGCGCCTGTTAAGAGAGGCCTACAGCCCATCGGCTCCTCGGCAGGTTGTGGCCGGAAGGCCGCGCTCCAAGAAAATCGAACGGGAGACCGCGCAGACTGCGCTCGCGCAAGGTTTGTCCGGTATCGTGCGGAACGATGAGACGCCCGTTTCAGAGGCGTCAAGGGGAGGTAAGGTCTAGTGAAAAGAGTTCATTTGCTTTGCGGCGGCTCCATGTTCGGAGCCCTGTTCCTGCTCGCGCCGGCCGTCGCGCTGGCCCAGCCCGACGACAACCAGCGGACCGTCGATGAGATCGTCGTCACCGCCCAGAAGCGCGAACAGAGCCTGCAGGACGTCCCGATCGTCGTCACGTCGGTCAACGCCCAGCAGATCCAGGACGCCGGCGTCCGCGACATCAAGGACCTGACTATCGTGGCCCCCGGCCTGACGGTCACCTCGACGTCCAGTTCGGCCGTCACCACCGCGCGTATCCGCGGCATCGGCACCGTGGGGGACAACCCCGGCCTTGAAAGCTCGGTCGGCGTCG
Source organism: Phenylobacterium sp. (assembly GCF_024508875.1). GTDB lineage: Bacteria > Pseudomonadota > Alphaproteobacteria > Caulobacterales > Caulobacteraceae > Phenylobacterium. Next base: position 6,373 of record NZ_JANINU010000047.1, on the reverse strand, counting down.
TGATCGACGGCGTCTATCGCCCACGCAACGGGGTCGCCTTCAGCGATCTGGGCGAGACCGACCGCATCGAAATCCTCAAGGGCCCGCAAGGCACCCTGTTCGGGAAAAACACCACCGCCGGCGTGATCAACATCATGACCAAGCGGCCCTCGTTCAACCTGAGCGCCACGTCCGAGGCGACCTTCAGCAACTTCGACGGCTTCGGCGGGTCGATCTCGCTGAACGGCCCGGTGGTCGACGACAAGGTGGCCGCCCGGGTCTACGTGGCCGCCCGCGAGCGCGACGGCTATTACAAGACCGCCGGCCCGGACAACAACGACCAGAAGTTCTACACTGGGCGAGCCCAGGTGCTGTTCACGCCCAGCGAGACGCTCGATGTGAACGTCTCTCTGGACTACACCAAGCGTGATGAGCGCTGCTGCGGCGCGGTGCAGATCAAGAACGGCGCGACGGCGGCCATCATCCAGGCCCTGGCGCCGGGAGGCATCGCCAACCCGATCGATATCGACGCCTTCCGCGACTACAGCAACCGCAGCTTCCTGAAGACGGTTGTCGACGAGGGCGGCGCGGTCGAAGCCAACTGGGAAACGCCATGGCTGGGCGGCGCCAAGCTGACCTCGATCACGGCCCTGCGCCACTGGAAGCAGACGGGCGGCAGCGACGTCGACTGGACCAGCGCCGACATCCTCTACTCGCCGACGCTGAAGACCGATCCGAACCCCGGCTCGACCAAGTTCAAGACCTTCAGCCAGGAGGTGCGGCTGGCCGGCTCCACCGAGAAGCTGAACTGGCTGATCGGCGGGTTCTACACCCGGGAAGACCTCGGCCTGCACGTCCGCACCGTCACCTACGGCACGCAGTACGAGCAGTACGTCAACGCCCTGTTCAGCAACACGCTCTCCAGCGTGTTCACGGGCCGCCCGCTGGGCACGACGTTCGTCACCGGCCAGGGCCAGAACGACCTCTATAACCAGAAGGAAGAGGGCTTCTCGCTCTTCACCAACAACAGCTACCAGTTCACCGACAAGCTCGAGCTGACGGTGGGCCTGCGCTACACCTGGGAAGACAAGGACCTCGAGACCTCCTGGAACAACACCGACGGCGGCTCGGGCTGCGCGCTGGCCCTGGCCCGCGCCTCCGCCCTCCGCGGCCTGGTTCCGACCTCGCTCATCCGGGCGGACGGCACCCTGGCGTCCGGGCCCTATCAGGTGCTTTGCGCGGCCTCGAACAGCCCCGCCTTCGGCCGCGTGGGCACGAACGAGCAGCATCTGAAGGAAAAGAAGCTCACCGGCACGGCCAAGCTGGCCTACCGGTTCAATCCCGAGGTGCTGGCCTATGCGTCCTACGCGCGCGGCTACAAGGCGGGCGGCTTCAACCTCGACCGGATCGCGACCACCAACCAGACCGTGGCGGGTCAGCCGACGGCGCCGGTGTTGGACACCAGCTTCGCGCCGGAAACGGTCGACTCCTACGAGATCGGCTTCAAGAACACCCTGCTCGACCGGACCCTGCTGCTGAACGTCACGGGCTTCTATCAGAAGTACAACGACTTCCAGCTCAACGCCTTCAACGGCCTGGTCTTCTCCGTGGCCTCGGTGCCGAAGGTGATCTCGAAGGGTATCGACGCCGACTTCCTGTGGTTCACGCCGGTCGACGGCCTGACCCTGAACGGCGGCGTCACCTACTCCGAGACCTACTACCCCAAGAGCAACCCGCTGTTCCTCGGCGCGAACCTGCCGGGCGCCCGGCTGTCGCTGGCGCCGCTGTGGTCGGGCTCGCTGGGCGTGACCTACGAACGTCCGATCGCCGAGAACCTGGTCGGCCGCTTCGCGATCAACGCCAAGAGCGTCTCGTCCTTCAACACGGGCTCCGACCTGGACCCGGTGAAGAACCAGCCCGGCTACACGCTGGTCAACGCCCGCGTCGGCGTGCAGTCGGAGGACAAGAAGTGGGCGGTGGAAGCCTTCGCCCAGAACCTGTTCGACGACAGCTACTATCAAGTCGGCTTCAACGCCGTGCTGCAGTCCGGCTCGTACGACGCGTTCCTGGGCCAGCCGCGCACCTACGGCGTGACGCTGCGCTACACCTACTGATTGGATACGGATCCCGGCCGCCCTTCGGGGCGGCCGGGAAACCGGAAAGGCTCCGGCCGGCTCAGAGCCCCTTGGCGATCAGGCCGGCCAACAGCTTGTCGGGCGTGATGGGATAGTCTCGCACCCGCACGCCACAGGCGTTGTAGATGGCGTTGGCCACGGCGGCGCCCGCGCCGGAATTGCCCAGCTCACCCACGCCCTTGATGCCCATCGGGTTGGCCTTGTCGTCCACCTCGTCCAGCATGATGGCGTCCAGTTCGCCCACGTCGGCCTGCACGGTGACCAGGTACTGCGCCAGGTCCTGGGCCAACAGCGAACCGTGCCGCGGATCGACCGCGTTGCCCTCGTGGAGCGCCGAGGCGATGCCCCAGATCATGCCGCCCGTGAGCTGGCTCTTCGCCGTCTTCGCGTTGAGGATCCGCCCGGCCGCGAACACGCCCAGCATCCGCCGCACCCGCACCTCGCCCGTCACCGGGTCGACGCCCACCTCGCAGAAGTGGCCGCCGTAGGTCTGGGTGCTCCACTCACGCATGTCGGCGGCGGGGCGGCTGTCGCCTTCCACCGTGAGCCCCTCGGGCGCGGCGCGGGCCACCAGGGCCGCCAGGGTCTCGGACTTGTTCTCGATGGCGATCACGCCGTCCTGGAACGTGACCAGCTCGGGGTCGTCGCCATAGAGCGGCGAACGCGGATCGCCCGTCGCCAGCTCGGCGAGCGCCTTGCGCAGATTCATGCCGGCGGCCAGCGCCGCGGATCCTGCCGTCGCGGCGCCGAACTGGCCACCCGATCCCGGCGCCGGAGGCAGCTCGGAATCGCCGATCTCGACCACCACCTTGCCCAGCGGCACGCCCAGCGTCTCGGCGGCGATCTGCGCCAGGACCGTGTAGGTCCCGGTGCCGATGTCCGTCATGCCCTGGCGCACGGTGATCACCCCCTCGGCGTCCACCGAGAAGCTGCACTTGGCCGGCAGCAGGAAGTTGCCGCGGATCGCCGCGGCCATGCCCATGCCCACCAGCCAGCGGCCGTCGCGCACCTGACCAGGCTTAGCCGTCCGCCGCTCCCAGCCGAACAGTTGCGCGCCTTCCCGCAGACAGCGGACAAGCTGGCGCTGCGAGAACGGGCGGCCATTCTCCGGGTCGACCGGCGGCTCGTTGCGGATGCGCAGGTCCACCGGATCAAGGCCAAGTTGCTCGGCCAGCTCGTCCATGGCGCATTCCAGGCTCAGCGTGCCGGAGGCCTCGCCCGGCGCCCGCATCGGCCCGGCGTGCGGCAGGTCCAGCCGCACCAGCCGGTGGCCGGTGAGACGGTTCGGCGCCGCATACAGCGCCCGCGCGAAGTTCGACGCATGCTCGGTGAACGACCCGCTGCGATGGCAATGGGTCCAGGTCATGAGCGAGAAGGCGTTCAGCCGGCCGTCCTTGTCGGCCCCCAACCGCACACGCTGCACCGTCGCCGGCCGGTGGATCGTGCCGTGCATCATCTGCTGGCGGGTGAAGGCCACCTTCACCGGCTGCTTCAACGCCCGCGCGGCCAGGGCGGCCAGGGTCAGGTCGTCGTAAGTCTGGCCTTTCCCACCGAAACCGCCCCCGATGTAGCGGGTCATCAAGTGGACGGCGTCGCGATCGATCCCGAGCGTCTCGGCCAGCCCGTGCTGCGCCGGCTTCACCATCTGGATCGAGGTGTGAGCCACGCAGACGTCGCCCTCCCACCAGGCGATGGAAGCGCAGGGCTCCATCTGACAGTGGTTCTGGATCGGCGTCGTCCAGGTCTCGTCCAGCTTCACCCCCGAAGCGGCGAACCCGTCTTCGAAATTGCCGATCTCCACGTCCTGCTCGCCAGGCGGCTGCCCCGCGGCGTCCAGACTGGCGGCGAAATCCACGTCCGGCGCATCGGCCTCGTAGGTCAGGTTCACCAGCATCGATGCGGCGACCGCATTCTCCAGCGTGTCGGCGACGACGAAGGCCACCGGCTGGCCGAAATAGCTGACGCGATCGTTCTCCAGCGCCGGACTGGATCCGGCCGTGCTGCGCGGGTGGGCCTTGGCGCCTCGTGGCGGCTGCGAGGGGACGTTGCGATGCGTCCAGACGGCGAGGACGCCCGGCGAGGCTTCCGCCGCCGCGATGTCGACGTCGGCGATCCGTCCGGCGGCGATGGTCGCGCCGACCATCACGCCATAGGCCGGTGGCGACGGCGGCTGGACCTCGTAGGCATAGGGCGCCGTGCCGGTGACCTTCAGCGGCCCCTCGTAACGGTCCACGGGCTTGCCGATCAAACCCGAGCGGTTGGTGGTGACGGGATTGGGCGCGGCCCAGTCGTGCACGGAGCTCATGCGTCCCTCCCCGCGCCGGCTTGAGCCTGGGCTTCGGCGATGGTCGCCGCGACGAGGCGCGTCGCCAGCGGGACCTTGAAGGCGTTCTCGTCGCGCAAGGCGGCGTCCTTCAGTTCGCGCGCCATCGCTTCGGCAGGGCTGGCCCCGTCCGCGAGGGCGGCCTCGGCGTCGACTGCGCGCCAGGGCTTGTGGGCCAGGCCGCCGAGCGCGATGCGCCCGCCAGCGATCGCGACGCTGGCGTGGGCGGTGGCGTACGACGCTCTGTCACGCGCCTTGCGGTACTGCTGGCCGCCCGGCGGGGGCGGCGGCAGGACCACCGCGGTAATCAACTCGCCCGGGATAAGGTGGGTCTCCAGGTGGGGCGTATCGCCCGGCAGCCGGTGCAACTCCATGAGCGGGAAGCGGCGCGCGTGGCCGGCAGGGCTCAGGGTTTCGACCTCTGCATCCAGAGCCACGAGCGCCACCGCCATATCCGAGGGGTGGACTGCGATGCACGCCGTGCTGGCGCCGAGGATCGCGCTCTCGCGGATGTGGCCCGCGATCGCGGCGCAGCCATCGCCCGGCCGGCGCTTATTGCAGGGCTTGGAGGTGTCGTAGAAGTAGGGGCAACGGGTCCGCTGCAGCAGGTTGCCGCCGGTCGTCGCCTTGTTGCGCAGTTGGCCGGACGCGCCCGAGACGATGGCTTGAGACAGGACCCGATAGCGCGCCCGCACCCGCGAGTCGGAAGCGACACGGGTGTTCGTGGCCATCGCCCCGATCCGCAGGCCGCCCTCGTCCGTGTCCTCGATCCCCGCGATCGGTAGGCGGCTGACGTCGACGAGATGCTGCGGCTGCTCGATCTCGAGCTTCATGAGGTCCAGCAGGTTGGTGCCGCCCGCGATGAACCGCGCGCCGGGCGTGTTCACCACGGCCTCGACGGCGCCGCGCGCGTCCGATGCGCGCTCGTAGGTGAAGGCCTTCAAGAGGTCGCTCCCGCCGCGTCGAGGATGGCGTCGATGATCTGGGGGTAGGCCGAGCAGCGGCAGATGTTGCCGCTCATGCGCTCGCGCAGCTCTTCTGCGGTCAGGCGGGCCCGCTCGGCGACGTCGCCGGCATGGCTGGGGACGTCGGCCTCGATTTCGGACAGGACCGCCACCGCCGAACAGATCTGGCCGGGCGTGCAGTAGCCGCACTGGAAGGCGTCGTGCTTCAGGAACGCCTGCTGCATGGGATGCAGCCGGTCGGCTGCGCCCAAGCCCTCGATGCTGGTCACCTCGTCGCCATCGTGCATGACGGCGAGGGAGAGGCAGGCGTTGATCCGCACGCCGTTCACCAGGACGGTGCAGGCGCCGCATTGGCCGTGGTCGCACCCTTTCTTGGGGCCGGTCAGCTTCAGGTGCTCGCGCAGGGCGTCGAGCAGCGTCGTTCGCGGGTCGAGGTCGAGCGACCGCGCCTCGCCGTTGACGGTGATGGTCGTTCGCAACCCGTCCCCTCCAGTTCTGTCCCGCTCGCCCCAAGGGCCCGGGTTCTTGCTATTTCCGCCTCGCGCCGAGTGTAGGGCTCAGCCCTCGCCCGGCGCCAGCGCCTTGACCGACAGGGCGTGGACCGGCCCGGCCAGTTCGGCCTCGAGGGCCTTGTAGACCATGCGCTGGCGCGCCACCCGCGGCGCACCCGCGAAGGCCGCCGACTCGATCGTCACGTTGAAATGGCTTTCCCCGCCTTCGCGCGCGCCGGAATGGCCCGCATGCCGGTGGGAATCGTCGACGATCTCCAGCCGCAGGGGCTGGAAGGCCGTCGTGAGCTTGTCTCGGATCGCATCAAATATGGCGCCCATTGGCCGCATCTTCAATTCTTGCAGGGAAGTTTCTCCCCCCCATACTTGGCGCATGCCGGGTGCGTTTCAATACAAGCCAAAGTTCGTGGATATCCGCGTGCGTCCGCCGTCCGAGAAGGACGAGTCGGAACAGGACGTCCA
>NZ_JANINU010000046.1 GCF_024508875.1 Phenylobacterium sp. | reverse complement strand
ACGCCGTCGGTCCGCATGTAGGTGATGAGACCCACGGTCTCGCCGCCGATGTCGACGCCCTCGTACAGCTTCTGGGCCGTCTGCATGGTGCGCTGGGCGTTGAAGCCGAGCTTGCGGGCGGCTTCCTGCTGCAGGCTGGAGGTGGTGAAGGGCGGGGGCGGGGAACGGCGGCCAGGCTTGCGCTCCAGCGCCGAGACCTTGAACGTTCCGGCCTTGATCGCGTCCCGCGCCGCAAAGGCGCTGGCCTCGTTGGCCAGATCGAACTTGGTCAGGCGCTTGCCGTCGTGCTTCACGAGGCGGGCGGTGAACGGGTCGCTGTTGGCCGAGACTTCGGCGTCGACGGTCCAGTATTCCTGGGTCTTGAAGCGCTCGATCTCGATTTCGCGGTCGACGATGACGCGCAAAGCCACCGACTGCACCCGGCCGGCCGACTTGGAGCCGGGCAGCTTGCGCCACAACACCGGGGAGAGGGTGAAGCCCACCAGGTAGTCGAGCGCGCGGCGGGCCAGGTAGGCCTCGACCAGCTCCATGTCGACGTCGCGCGGATTGGCCATCGCCTCGGTGACGGCCGACTTGGTGATGGCGTTGAAGACCACGCGCTGGATGGTCTTGTCCTTCAGCACGCGCTTCTTCTGGAGGATCTCCAGCACGTGCCAGGAGATGGCCTCGCCCTCGCGGTCCGGGTCGGTGGCGAGGATGATCTTGTCGGAGCCCTTGGCCGCGTCGGCGATCTCGGCCAGCCGCTTGGCCGCCTTGCCGTCGACCTCCCAGGACATGTCGAAGTCCTCGTCCGGGCGCACCGAACCGTCCTTCGCGGGGAGGTCGCGGACGTGGCCGTACGAGGCGAGCACCTTGAAGTCCGAGCCCAGGTACTTGTTGATGGTCTTGGCCTTGGCCGGGCTCTCGACGATGACGACGTTCATTATAAGGTGTCTGATCCTAAAGAGCGCGGAAGGTGGGGGCGGTCCCGGCGGCCTGTCAACGGCCCGGATTCGCGCAGTACGGCCGAGCCCCTTTAGGGGCTCACGACTTGGCGACCATTCCGCCGGGCAGCAGTTCGGCCCGGCCGGCGAGGGCGAGCTCCATCAGGGCGGCGAAGACGACGGGGGCGGGGGCCTGGGCGGCCCGGACGAGTTCGTCGCGGGAGACGGGGGTCGGCGACAGGAGGCCGGCCACGCGTTCGCGCAGACGGTCGTCGACCTCGACCGGCTCGGGGCGATAGGGCGGCGGTCCCGGCTCGCGGAAGCCGCGCAGGCCCTCCAGCGCGCGCAGCACGTCCTCGGCGCTCTCGCAGATCGCAGCGCCCTGGCGGATCAGGTCGTTGGTCCCCTTGGCGCGAGGGTCCAGCGGCGAGCCGGGGACGGCCAGCACCTCGCGGCCCTGCTCGTTGGCGAGGCGGGCGGTGATCAGCGAGCCCGAGCGGAACTCGGCCTCGACCACCACCACGGCGCGGGACAGGCCGGCGATGATCCGGTTGCGGCGGGGGAAGTCGCGGGCGACCGCCGTGCGGCCGGGCTCGCTCTCGGAGACGATGCAGCCCCGCTCGACGATGCGGGCGTAGAGGTCCCGGCGCTCGGGCGGATAGACGTCGTCGATCCCGCCGCCCAGGACCGCCACCGTGCCGGTCGGCAGCGCGCCCTCGTGGGCCGCGCCGTCGATGCCGCGGGCCAGGCCCGAGACGATCACCTGGCCGGCCTGGCCCAACTCGGCGGCGAGACCACGGGCGAAGCGCTGGCCGGCGGCCGAGGCCACGCGCGCGCCGACGATCGCGACGGTCTGGCGGTCGAGAAGGCGCGCATCGCCGCGGGTCCAGATCAGCGGTGGGGGCGGGTCCAGCGCGGCCAACGCCTGGGGAAAGTCGGGCTCGCAGGCGCAGATGAGGCGGGCGCCGAGGGCCGCGCCGTCGGCGAGTTCGCGCTCGGCCTCGGCCACGCTCGGGATGCGGACGCCGGCCGCACGACCGCCGCGCCGGGCGAGGTCGGGCAGGGCGGCCAGCGCCTCGCCGGCGTCGCCGAAGCGGCTCATCAGTTGGTCGAAGGTGACCGGGCCCACGTTCTCTGCGCGCGCCAGCCGCAGCCAGTCGCGCCGCTGGGGCTCGGAGAGCTGCCGGATCACGCCTCGGCGCTCTCCGCCTTCTTCGCCCCGATCCGGGGCTCCTGGCCCTTCAGGAGGCGGCGGACGTTCTCGGCGTGGCGCACCAACACCAGCAGGGCCATGAACAGCGCGAGCAGCACGATGGCTGTGGGGCGCCCGATCAGCAGCGCCACCACCGGCGCGAGCGCGACCGCCACCAGCGCGGCGAGCGAGGAGATGCGGGAGAGGAAGGCGACGATCAGCCAGGTGGCCGCGGCGGCCAGGCCGACGGGCCAGGCGGCCGCCAGCATCGTTCCGAAAAAGGTGGCGACGCCCTTGCCGCCCTTGAAGCCGAGCCACACCGGGAACAGGTGACCCAGGAAGGCCGCGCCGGCCGCCAGGGACGTCAACACGGCCTGCTGCTCGACCGTGCCGTCGCGGGTGGCGAGCCAGGCCAGGAGCACGGCGAGCGCGCCCTTACCGCCGTCGCCCAGCAGGGTAATGAGCGCCAGGTCCTTGCGGCCGGTGCGCAGCACGTTGGTCGCGCCGATGTTGCCTGAGCCGATCGAGCGCACGTCGCCCGCGCCGCCCAGGCGCGTGGCGATCACCCCGAAGGGTATAGACCCCAGCAGGTAACCCCCGACCAGCGCGGCCCCCATCGCCAGCGGGCTCAGAATCTCGGCCATGAACGCTTCCTCTCCGGCCGCAGTCCTAGCGCGGCGCGATGCGTTCGTCAGCGGCGAACGGTGAGGCGGAACAATAGGTGAACTTTACCGGGTCGACAACGGCAATGCTGGCGCGCATTGCACCGCGCCGTGCTGAACCACGGGAAGTCGCCTTCAACGCACCCTGAGTTGAGCTGGCGCGCGTCCGCTCAGCGCGACGTGGGAGCTCGCGCAGGGCGGGTGCTGTGAAGGCGTGGGCATCTAGGCTTGCAGTATATCCAAAGAGATATTTTGTCACATTACTCAATTCGAGGCGATATTACATAAAAATACTCGCCTAATGGGCGATTTCGGCCAGAACGCATAGTTTAACCATAGTGATATTCAGGGATCGTTAGGGATCTCGGTGGCAGACCCTTGTTCACGTAACGCGATCGCCTGGGGTGGCGATGTCGCGGCGTTCCAGGGGATAGACAGATGAAGCTCTTTGCGGGCGCCTCCGGCGCCAGGAAGACGGACTCGGCCCATGTCCGCGCCCTCGAAGGCATGGTCGCGGCCATCGAGCGCTCTCAGGCGGTGATCGAGTTCGAACTGGATGGCACGATCATCCGGGCGAACCGCAATTTCCTCGATACGCTGGGCTATGCCGAGACGGAGGTGGTCGGCCGGCGGCACTCCATGTTCGTCGATCCCGAAGAATCGTCGACGCAGTCCTACCGGGACTTCTGGCAGACGCTGAACCGGGGCGAGTTCGTCGCTGCGAAGTTCCGGCGCATCGGCAAGGGCGGCCGCGAGGTCTGGATCCAGGCGTCGTACAATCCGATCCTGGACGAGAACGGCAAGGCCGTGCGGGTGGTGAAGTTCGCCACCGACATCACCGCCACCGAGAACGAGCGCAAGCGCAACGACGCCGAGCGCGCGGAGTCGGAGAAGGAGCAGAACGAGGTCGTCACGTTGCTGGCCCAGGGCCTCAGCCGGCTGTCCGGCGGGGATCTCACGGCCACGATCGAGGCCGAGTTCAGGGGCGCCTATGTGCGCATCCGCGACGACTTCAACGCCACCGCCGCCAGCCTGCGCCAGGCGATGGAGTCGGTGCTGAACACCACGGGCGCCATCCGTGGGGGCGCCGACGAGATCTCGTCGGCCTCGGACGACCTGTCGCGCCGCACCGAGCAGCAGGCGGCGACGCTGGAAGAAACGGCCGCCGCGCTGGACGAGATCACCGCCACGGTGAAGCGCAGCGCCGAAGGGGCCCGCGAGGCCTCGCAGGTGGCGTCCGGCGCACGCTCCGAAGCAGAGCGTTCTGGCGACGTGGTCCGTGAAGCGGTCGCGGCGATCCACGACATCCAGCAGAGCTCGGGCCAAATAAGCCAGATCATCGGGGTGATCGACGAGATCGCGTTCCAGACCAACCTGCTGGCCCTGAACGCCGGTGTCGAAGCGGCGCGGGCGGGCGAGGCCGGCAAGGGCTTCGCGGTCGTGGCGTCGGAAGTGCGGGCCCTGGCCCAGCGGTCGGCGGAAGCGGCCAAGGAGATCAAGACGCTCATCACCCAGTCGAGCACCCAGGTCGACCGGGGCGTGAAGCTGGTGAACGACACCGGCGCGGCCCTGACCGGCATCGTCGACCGTGTGGCGAGCATCGACGGCCTCGTCTCCGAGATCGCCCAGTCGGCCCAGGAGCAAGCCACCGGCCTCGCCCAGGTCAATACGGCGGTGAACCAGATGGACCAGGTCACCCAGCAGAACGCCGCGATGGTGGAGGAGGCGACCGCGGCCGCCGCCCAACTCAAGCGCGAGGCGGCCGAACTGGACCAACTGGTGGCCCGCTTCGACGTGGGCGCCCGTGGCGCTTCGGCGTCCCGCGCCGCCCCGCGTGCGGTCAAGGCCGAGCCGCCCGCCGCCGACGCCGCCGCGCTCCAGCGCAAGCTCAAGGTGGCGGTCAACGCCCAGCCGCGCTGGGACGAGTTCTAGACCTTGTAGACCGTCCGCCCGTCCACGACGGTCCGTAGCACCTTGCCTTGCAGGCGGCGGCCGTCGAACGGGGAGTTCTTGGACTTCGAGACCAGCCTGTCCGCGTCGATCACCACCGGCGCGTTCAGGTCGCAGAGCACCAGGTCGGCCGGCGCGCCCTTGGCGATCCGGCCGGCCGGCAGCCCCAGCAGCTTCGCCGGCGCGGAGGTGACGGTGCGGATCAGGTCCATCAGCGGGATCTGGCCGTCGTGGTGGAAGGCCAGCAGCGCCGCGAGCAGCGTCTGGAGACCGACCGCACCGGGGGCGGCCTCGTCGTAGGGCAGGCGTTTGTCCTCGGCGGGCGCAGGCGCGTGGGCCGAGACCACCACCTCGATCAGGCCGGACGCCACGGCGTCGATCACCGCCTGGCGGTCCTGTTCCGAACGCAAGGGCGGGTCCAGCTTGCAGAAGGTGCGGTAGTCGCCGATGTCGATCTCGTTGAACGACAGGTGGTTGATCGAGGTCGTGGCGGTGACCGCCAGGCCCCGGTCCTTGGCCCGCTTCAGGCTCTCCAGCGCCGCCGCTGTCGTGACCTGGTCGACGATCAGCTTCGCGCCGGTGAGTTCGGCCAGGGCCAGGTCGCGCTCCAGCATGATCTTCTCGGCGATGGCCGGCACGCTGGGCAGGCCCATCCGCGCGGCGAACTCGCCCGAGGTGGCCGCGGCGCCGGCCGACAGCCAGGGATCGGCGGGCCGGTGCGCGACCGGGGTGTCGAAGGCCTTGGCGTACATCAGCACCCGCTGGAAGACCTTGGAGTCCACGATGGGCCGGTCGGCGTCGGTCACATAGAGGCAGCCGGCCTCGTGCATCAGGCCGATCTCGGCCATTCGCTGGCCCTGGGCGCCCTTGGTGGCGGCGCCGGCCGGATAGACGTTCACCAGCTCAATGTCCCGCGCCCGGCGCAGGATGAAGTCCACGACCGCCGGCTCGTCCATCACGGGATGGGTGTCGGGCTGGACGACCATGGTGGTGACGCCGCCCGCGGCGGCGGCCTGGGCGGCGGACTTCAGCGTCTCCTTGGGCTCGGCCCCCGGCTCGCCGGTCTTCACCCGGATGTCGATCAGGCCGGGAATCAGCAGCGCGCCGCCGGCGTCCACCACCTCGACGTCGGCCGACAGGCCGCCCAGCGTGGGGGCCTGGACCACATCGGCGATGACGCCCTCGGTGACGATGACGCTGCCCGGGCCGTCGTAGCCGCTGGCCGGATCGACCAGGCGGGCGTTGGTGAAGGCGAGGGGGCGGCTCAACGGTCGTTCTCCAGGCGCGCGGCCAGGGAGGTCAGGACGGCCATGCGCGCAGCCACGCCCATCTCCACCTGGTCCTGGATCAGGCTGACGGACAGGTCGTCGGCCACGTCGGAGTCGATCTCGACGCCGCGGTTCATCGGCCCGGGGTGCATCACCCGCACGTGCGGCGCGGCCAGGGCCAGCTTCTCGCGATCGAGGCCGAAGAAGCGGAAGTACTCGCGCTGCGACGGCGCCATCACCCCGTCCATCCGCTCGAGCTGCAGGCGTAGCATCATCACCACGTCGCAGCCGGCGATGCCCCTGCGCATGTCGTGGAAGACCTCGACGTTCCAGCGGTCGGCGGCGGGCGGGATCAGCGTCGGCGGTCCCACCAGGCGCACGCTGGCGCCCAGCATCTGCAGCATGGCGATGTTGGAGCGGGCGACCCGGCTGTGCAGGACGTCGCCGCAGATCGCCACCTTCAGCCCCGAGATGTAGCCGAACGCGCGGCGCATGGAGAGCGCGTCGAGCAGGGCCTGGGTCGGGTGCTCGTGCTGGCCGTCGCCGGCGTTGATCACCGAGCAGCCGACCTTCTGCGACAGGAGGCTGGCCGCCCCCGACGAGGCGTGGCGCACCACCAGCAGGTCGGGCTGCATGGCGTTCAGGGTGACCGCCGTGTCGATCAGGGTCTCGCCTTTGGAGATCGACGAGGAGCGGGGGCTCATGTTGACCACGTCGGCGCCCAGCCGCTTGCCCGCGAGCTCGAACGAGCTCTGGGTCCGCGTCGAATTCTCGAAGAACAGGTTCATCAGCGTCCTGCCCTTGAGCAGGTCCAGCTTCTTCGAAGTCTGGCGGTTCAGGCTCACGAACCCGTCGGCGAGGTCCAAGAGGCTCGCGACCTCCACCTCGTTCAGGTCGGTGGACGAAAGGAAGTGGCGTTTGGGGAACGAGAAGGTCCGTTGCAGGACGTCGTTCAGACCGGGGGGCGCGGCGCTCATTAAAGCGCCCCTTTAGGCGACGCCGGGCCGCAAGGGAAGCTGGCGCAACGGGTGATCCCCAGTTTCCTCCGCCCGCCGCGTTGCGCGGGGCGCGGGGCGCTCCCTACATCCAGCCAAGCTCACAACCGGGGGAAACCTATGTCCAACGTCTGCCTGTTCACCTTCGTCGACCTCTATTCCAAGGGGCTTGGCACGCTCGACCACCTGCTGACCAAGGGCGCCGAGTTCGCCGCCGCCAAGGGCGTGTCCGAGGCCGACATGCTGCAGTGGCGGCTGATCGACGACATGAACCCGCTGGCCTTCCAGGCGATGGTGGTGATCAACTTCGCTCAGCAGTGGCCCGCGCGCGCCGCCGGCCTGCCCGTGCCGGAAGGGATCGCCGACAACCTCGACCTCGCCGGGTTCAAGGCGGCTATCGCCGAGGCGAAGGCCTGGCTGGCGGGCTTGAAGGGCGAGCAGTTCGAGGGCCGCGACGCCGCGCCGATCACCTTCAACCTGGGCCAGTTCGAGCCAACCCTGCCAGCCGGCCAGTGGCTGACGGGCTTCTCGACCACCAACTTCTATTTCCACCTGTCGATGGCCTACGCGATCATGCGCAACCGCGGCGTCCAGATCGGCAAGCCGGACCTGTTCGCCGGGGGGCTGTAAAGTCCCAAAGGTCCTTCCCCGCTTCGCAGGGAGAAACTGGCTCAGGTGTTCCGCAGGCGGTCCAGGGCGCCCTGGAGGATCCAGGCGGCGGCGGCCTTGTCGACCACGTCGCCCCGGCGCGCGCGGCTAACGTCGGCCTCGTCGATCAGCATGCGGTTCACCGCCATCGAGCTCATCCGCTCGTCCCAGAAGGCGATGGGCAGCTCGCGCAGGCGCAGGATGTTGCGGGCGAAGGCGCGGCAGGACTGGGCGCGCGGCCCCTCGGAGCCGTCCATGTTCACCGGCAGGCCGATAACGATGGCTTGCGCCTCGCGGCTCTCCATCAGCTTGAAGAGCGCGCCCGCGTCATCGGTGAACTTGGTCTTGCGGATTAGGCTGAGGGGACTGGCGATCGAGCGCATCGCGTCGGACACCGCCACGCCGATGGTCTTCTCGCCCAGGTCCAGGCCCACCACCGCGGCGTAGCGGGGGAGGAGCGCGGGGAGTTCGAGGAGATCGACGACGGCCATGGGCGGCTCCTAGGTCTTGTCGCGCGAATTGGCTAGCATGGCGTCCTGCGGGGCAAGGAGACACGACGTGCCCAGGTCCACTTCCACCGACGAGCGCCCTGTCGTGCTGCTCTCGGGCGGCAACCCGCAGATCCCGAAGGGCGACGGCGACGGGCCCGTCCAGGCCTATATCCGCGCCATGCCCGGCTGGAAGCGCGACCTCGGCGCCCGGCTGGACGCGCTCGTCCTGGAGGTCGTGCCGCAGGTGCGCAAGGCCGTTCGCTGGAACTCGCCGCTCTACGGCGTGGCGGGGCAGGGCTGGTTCATGTCGTTCCACGTCTTCACCCGATACGTGAAGGTGACCTTCTTCGCGGGCGCCTCGCTTGATCCGGTCCCGCCGGGCGGCACGCCGCGCAGCGGGGAGTCCCGCTGGATCGACCTGCACGAGGGCGAGTTCGACGCGGACCGCATGGCCGTGTGGCTGAGGCAGGCGGCGGCGCTTCCCGGCTGGATGCACTGACGTCCTCGGCAAATCCGCACAGCCGGTCGGCGAACTCGCGGATTGAGGCGTTTCGGCCTCGCCGGATATCAGCGGCTCCTCGAAAAGACGAAGGAGACCGCCGTGGCGAACGCGCCCGTCCAATGGCCGAAGAAGACCCGCGACCTGCACAATCACCACATGGATTCCACCATCTGGGATCGCTTCGCCTTCCGCGACGACGACGTGATCGTGGCGACCTATGCGAAGTCGGGCACCACCTGGACGCAGCAGATCGTCGGCCAACTGGTCTTCGCCGGCGCGCCGGACGTGCCGATCAACATGCTGTCGCCCTGGCTGGACCTGCGGGTCATGCCGCCCGACACGCTGGAGCAGCTGGAGGCCCAGACGCATCGCCGGGTGGTGAAAACCCATCTGCCGCTGGACGCGCTGACCTTCTCGCCGCGCGCCAAGTACCTCTACGTGGCGCGCGACGGCCGGGACGTGCTGTGGAGCCTCTATAACCACCACGCCCAGGGCAACGACCTCTGGTACCAGCTCCTGAACGAGACGCCCGGCCGTGTGGGGCCGCCGATCGGCAAGCCCGATCCCGACATCCGCCGTTACTTCCTGCACTGGCTGGAGAACGACGGCGCGCCGTTCTGGTCGTACTGGGAGAACATCGCCACCTGGTGGGCCGCCCGCGACCTGCCGAACGTGCGCCTGGTGCACTTCAACGCCCTGAAGGCCGATCCCGAGGGCGAGATGCGCGCCATCGCCGGGTTCCTGGGCTGCGACATCCCCGAGGACCGCTGGCCGGCGATCCTGGAGCACTGCTCGTTCGAGTACATGAAGAAGAACGCCGAGAACGTCGCGCCGCTTGGCGGGGCGATCTTCGACGGCGGCGCGCAGAGCTTCATCAACAAGGGCGTCAACGGCCGCTGGCGCGACGTGCTCACCGCCGCCGACTGCGCCGCCTACGAGGCCCGCGCCCTGGCCGAACTGGGCCCCGACTGCGCCTCCTGGCTGGCGAGCGGGCAGGGGGCGGAGGTGGGGAAAGAAGCGGCCTAAACGGCGCCCCCGGGCGGGGATCGCTTGCAAAGGCGCCCCCGCCACGGCTAACCCACGCCCTCTGACTTAGGAGGGCCCCATGGCCATCGACGCCGCGACCGTGCGCAAGGTCGCGAGGCTGGCGCGCATTGCCGAGCCGGAAGAGAAGCTGGAGCCGCTGGCCCGGGAGCTGAGCGGCATCATGAGCTGGATCGAACAGCTCAACGAGGTCGACACCGACGGCGTCGAGCCCATGACCACGTCCGTGGCCATGACCCTGCCGATGCGCGAGGACGTGGTCACCGACGGCGGCGACCCGGCCAAGGTGCTGTCGAACGCGCCGAAGACGGCCAAGGACTTCTTCATCGTGCCGAAGGTGGTGGAATAGCCATGGCCGACCTCACCGGGCTCACGCTGAAGGCCGCCCTCGACGGGCTGGCGGACAAGAGCTTCTCCGCCGAGGAGATCACCAAGGCGCATCTTTCCGCTATCGAGGCGGCGAGCGCGCTGAACGCCTTCGTCGTCAACACGCCGGACCAGGCCGTCGAGATGGCGAAGGCCTCCGACGCGCGCCGCGCCAAGGGCGAGGCCGGTCCGCTGGACGGCGCGCCGCTGGGCATCAAGGACCTGTTCTGCACCGAGGGCGTGACCTCGAGCGCGGGCTCGATGATCCTGCGCAACTTCAAGCCGACCTACGAGAGCACGGTCACGTCCAACCTGTGGCGCGACGGCGCGGTCATGCTGGGCAAGCTCAACATGGACGAGTTCGCCATGGGCTCGTCCAACGAGACCTCGGCCTGGGGCCCGGCGGTGAACCCGTGGCGCAGCCAGGGCGGCAACGTCAACCTGACCCCCGGCGGCTCATCGGGCGGATCGGCGTCGGCGGTCGCGGCCGAGCTCTGCCTGGGCGCCACGGCCACCGACACCGGCGGCTCGATCCGCCAGCCGGCGGCGTTCACCGGCACGGTCGGGATCAAGCCGACCTACGGCCGTTGCTCACGCTGGGGTATCGTGGCCTTCGCCTCGTCGCTGGACCAGGCTGGGCCGATGGCCCGCACGGTCGAGGATACGGCGATCCTGCTGAAGTCGATGTCGGGCCACGACCCGAAGGACTCGACGAGCATCGACGCGGAAGTCCCTGATTTTCCGAGCTTCTGCGGCAAGTCCGTGAAGGGGCTGCGCGTCGGCATTCCGAAGGAATACCGCGTCGACGGCATGCCGCCCGAGATCGAGAAGCTGTGGGAGCAGGG
>NZ_JANINU010000045.1 GCF_024508875.1 Phenylobacterium sp. | reverse complement strand
CACTGGGGCCGCATCTCGCTGCGCTTCGGGCCGCTGGACTTCAAGCCGCGCAGCCGCGACGGCCTGGGCTACGACTGGCCCATCACCTACGACGACCTGGCGCCCTGGTACGACAGGACCGAGAAGCTGATCGGCGTCACCGGCGCCGCCCCGCCGCGGGGCCTGACCAACACGCCGGATTCGCCGCCGGGCTGCCTGATGGAGGCGCCGCCGCCGCGCGGGTTCGAGATCTTCTACGCCCGAGCGTTCGAGGCGATGGGCATCCCGGTCGTGCCGATGCACGGGGCGGTGGTCACGCAGAAGATGGAAGGCCGCAACACCTGCGTCTTCGCCACCCCCTGCGGCCGCGGCTGCGCGATCGGGGCCAACTTCCAGTCGACGACGGTGCTGCTGCCGCCCGCGATGGCGACCAAGAACCTGACCATCGTCACCAACGCCCTGGTCTATCAGGTGGACCTGGACGCCGCGGGCAAGGCCAAGGGCGTCAGCTATGTCGACCGCGTCACCGGCGAGCACCACTCGGCTGCGGCCAAGGCCGTCATGCTGGCGGCCGGCTCGGGCGAGACGGCGCGGATCCTGCTGAACTCCAAGAGCTCGAAGTTCCCGGACGGGCTCTGCAACACCCACGGGATGGTCGGCCGCTACCTGATGGACAGCGTCGGCCTGAACGTCACCGGCCAGTTCCCGGCGCTGGAGGGACTGCCGCCCACCAACGACGACGGCATGAGCGTCGAGCACACCTATGTGCCGTGGTGGGGCTACGACAAGCACAAGGAACTGGGCTTCCCGCGGGGCTACCACGTGGAGATCGGCGGCGGGCGCGGCATGCCGTCGATGAGCCTGGCCCGCCTGATGGGCGACGACGAGACGAGCGTGGGCGACGCGCTGCGCGCCAAGCTGCGCCAGCGGTACGGCAGCGTCATCAGCTTCAACGGCCGGGGCGAGATGATCCCGAACGACGACTGCTATTGCGAGCTGGACCCGAAGGCGAAGGACAAGTGGGGCATCCCCGTCCTGCGCTTCCATTGGAAGTGGGGCGAGTCCGAGACGCGGCAGGCGGCGCACATGGTCACGACGTTCCTGGAGGTCATCGATCGCCTGGGCGGCAAGCCCATCGGTACGGTCGAGCGCGACGGGCGAAAGGCGATCTCCAAGGGCGGCGAGATGATCCACGAGGTCGGCACCGCGCGCATGGGCGCCTCCGACGCGGACTCGGTGGTGAACCAGTACGGCCAGGCCTGGGCCGTGCCGAACCTGTTCGTGACCGACGGGGCGGTGCTGGTCTCCAGCCCCGACAAGAACCCGACGCTGTCGATCCTGGCCCTGGCCTGGCGCTCCAGCGACCATCTCGCCACGCTCGCGAAGCAGGGGGCCCTATGAGCGACGACGCCCCCCAACCTTACGTCCGCAAGATCGACCGGCGGACGGCGCTGGCCTGGGTCGGCGTGGTCGGCGCGGCGACCGCCGTGGGCGCCGGCGTGGTGGTTTACGGCCCGAAGATGGGCGGGAAGGCCGAGGCGAAGGGCTATGGAACCGACCCGAAGCTGGTGAACCCCGAGACGGCGCCGTGGCCGCGGCTGCTGACCGACGAGGAACTTCAGGCCGCCGCGATCCTGGCCGACTTCATCCTGCCCCCCAGCGGGACGGCGCCGGCCGCCTCGGCCCTGGGCGTGCCCGACTTCATCGACGAGTGGGTGAGCGCCCCCTACCCCGACCAGCTCAAGGACCGCCCGCTGATCCGCGACGGGCTGAAGGCGCTGGCGAAGACGGCGGGCAAGGCGGACGCCGCCGGGCGGGCCGCGGCGCTGTCGCAACTGGCCGGGTCGGGCGGCGATTTCTTCAAGCGCTTCCGGGCCCTGACCATCGGCGCCTATTACACGACCGAGGAAGGCTTCAAGGACATCGGGTACATCGGCAACATCGCCCGCGAGGCCGACGAGGGGCCGTCGGCCGAGGTGAAGGCCGCCATCGAGGCCCAGCTCAAGAAACTCGGCCTGTAGGAGTTGCGACGATGAGAGCGATCCTTTTCGGCGCGGCGCTGGCCGCGATGGCGAGCGGCGCGCTGACCACCCGTGCGCTGGCGGCGGACAACACCCTGACCCCGGCGGAGAAGAAAGCCGGCTGGACGCTGCTGTTCGACGGCAAGACGACGGCGGGCTGGCGCGGCTTCAAGACACCCGCGCCCGACGCCGGCTGGACTGCGAAAGGCGAACTCAGCCCCGATCCGAAGACGTCCAAGGACATCATGACGAAGGAGACGTTCGGCGACTTCGACCTGACGTTCGACTGGAAGATCAGTCCGAAAGGCAACTCGGGCGTGATGTTCCATGTGACCGAGGCGGGCCAGGAGACCTACCAGAGCGGGCCGGAATACCAGGTGCTGGACAACAGCCGCGGCGAGCCGCCGCTGGAGCAGGCCGGCGGCCTGTTCGCGCTCTATGCCCCCGAAGGCGCCGTGACCAAGCCCGTGGGCGAATACAACACGGGCCGCATCGTCGTGGACCACGGCAAGGTCGAGCACTGGCTGAACGGCGTGAAGGTGGCGACCTACGACCTGAACTCCGCCGACTTCAAGGCGCGCGTGGCGGCGTCGAAGTTCGGAAAGTGGCCGATGTTCGCCGCCTCGCCGACCGGCCACATCGCCCTGCAGAACCACGGCGACGCGGTGTGGTTCAAGAACCTGAAGATCCGGCGGCTGAGGTAGGCTGTCGCCAGCGATAGAGGCTGGCCCCCTCCTCTCCCCCCGCGAAGCGAGAGGGGAGAGGAAGCGCCAGCCCTAGCTCGTCGCCCAGCCGCGGCCGATGTCCTTCAGCGGCACGCAGCCGCGGTAGTCGCCGGGGACGGGGTCGTAGCGCAGGGCGATCGTGGCGCCCGGCTCGGAGGTGAAGTAGCCGGTCGTCACCAGCTCCTTGAGCTGGCGCCAGAAGGCCTTGCCGTCGGCGTCGTAGCGGGACACCAGCGCGGCCTGCTGGGCGGCGGGCAGCGCCGCGAAGGCCGCGCCGCCCGACGCCCGGGCGTCGGTGTCGATCTGGTCCAGCCCGGCCTTGAGGGCCGCGGCATCGGCGGGCGTGCACCACGTGGCGAGGGCGCGGTCCACGAACTGCGGCACGCCGGCGGCGCGGGCGCCGGGGGTGCTGGTGGCCGGGATCATGATTTCGGCCACGGCGTCGAGAGTTCGAGCCTGGTCCGCGGTCACGGCCTTGGGCGTCCAGCCCAGCGGGGGCGTCGTCTGGGCCCGCGCACCGGCGGGCAGGACGAGGGCGGTCCAGAGCGCCCCGAAGGAGAGCGCGGCGTCGCGTCGGTTCAGCATCTAGAGCTCTCCCCGCGTCTTGGCGTCGACGGCGTGGGCGGCCGCGCGGGCCGTCAGCGCCATGTAGGTCAGCGACGGGTTCACGCAGGCGGCCGAGGTCATGGCCGCGCCGTCGGTGATGTAGACGTTCCGGCACTCGTGCATCTGGTTGTGCGCGTTCAGCACCGAGGTCTTGGGGTCGCGGCCCATCCTGGCCGTGCCCATCTCGTGGATGCCGAGCCCCGGTGAGTACCCCTGGTCGCCGGCGATGATCTTCTTGAATCCGGCCGCTTCCAGCATCTCGGCGGCGGCGGCGGCCATGTCCTTGCGCATGGCCTTCTCATTCTCGCGGATCGAGACGTCGAAGGTGAGCGTGGGCAGGCCGTACTTGTCCTTGACGGACGTGTTCAGCGTCACCCGGTTGTCGGCGTAGGGCAGGATCTCGCCGAAGCCGCCGATGCGGAACATCCAGGGGCCGGGCTGGCTGAGCGCCGCCTTGCGGTCGGCTCCCACGCCCCCCACCGGCCGGTCCCAGCCCTGACGACCCGCTCCGCCCTGGTAGCCGTAGCCCCGGACGAAGTCCTTCCGCGCGCTGGCGGCGTCCCCGAGGTTGCGGAAGCGGGGGATGTAGATGCCGTTCGGCCGCCGGCCGGAATAGTACATGTCCTCGTAGCCCGGGACCTCGCCGATGGCGCCGACGCCGAGGTGATGGTCCATGACGTTGCGGCCGACCTGGTCGCTCTCGTTGCCGAATCCGTTGGGGAAGCGACGGCTCTTCGAGTTCAGCAGGATCCAGGCGGTGGACAGCGCCGAGGCGCAGAGGAAGATGACGGCGGCGTGGAACTCCATCGTCTCGCCCGTCTGCTCGTCGAGCACCCGCACGCCGCTGGCGTTGTTCGCCTTGGGATCGAAGATCAGTTCGGTGACGATCGAGTTCGCGCGGATCTTCAGGTTGCCCGTGCGCTCGGCGGCCACCAGGGTCGCGGCGTTGGAGCTGAAATAGGCGCCGAACGGGCAGCCTCGGACGCAGAGGTTGCGGCTCTGGCACTTGCCCCGGCCCAAGGCGAGCTGCTCCTCGGTCGGCGCGGTCAGGTGGGCGCAGCGGCCGATGGTGATGCGGCGGCCCAGCTTACCCTCGACGCTGGATTTGAACGCCTTCTCGACGCAGTTCATCTCCATCGGCGGCTGGAAGACGCCGTCCGGAAGCTGGCTCAGCCCCTCGGCCTGGCCGCTGACGCCGATGAAGCGTTCGACCCGGTCGTACCAGGGCGCGAGGTCGGCGTAGCGGATCGGCCAGTCGACCCCGATCCCCTGCTTGGCGTTGGCCTCGAAATCGAGGTCGCTGTGGCGATAGGTCTGCCGGCCCCAGGTGATCGAGCGCCCGCCGACGTGGTGGCCGCGGATCCAGTCGAACGACTGGGTCTCGGTGTAGGGGTTCTCGTCGTCCTTGACGAAGAAGTGCTGGCTGAACTCGGTGACCGCGTAGCCGGTGCGCTGCTGGACCTTGTAGTGGGCGTCCATCTCGGCCTTGGGCAGCTTGCCCTTCGGGTATTTGGCCTCCCACGGATTGGTCTGCGCCGTGGGATAGTCCTCGATGTGGCGCACCATCCGGCCCCGCTCGAGCACCAGCACCTTCAGCCCCTTTTCGGTGAGTTCCTTGGCCGCGTAGCCGCCAGTGATGCCGCTGCCGACGACGATGGCGTCGTAGGTGTTCTCGGCGCGCGCGCGGTTGTTGAGGTTCGCCATGTTCCGCCCCTTCCGCGATCCGGCGCAGATTGCTCCGGCGGACCGTCATTCGTTGGCTTTTAGGTTCCATGAAATCGATTACACTTCAACCCAACAACAAGGGCTTCGGGGAGGTTTTCGATGGTTCGCAGTCTGTGGATTCTCGCCGCGATCACGCTGGCCGCGCCGGCGCCGGCCGCCGCCGAGAAGGCCGGGCCCTGGAAGCCCATCTTCGACGGAAGGACCCTGGACGGCTGGACCGCCAAGATCGCCCGCCATCCGCTGGGCGAGAACTGGCACGACACGTTCATCGTAAAGGATGGCGCCATCCAGGTGTCGTACGCTGGCTACGACAAGTTTGCGTTCCAGTTCGGGCACCTGTTCTACAAGGCGCCATTCAAGGCCTACCGCCTGCGCCTTCAGTACAAGGTGCTGGAGCCGCCGCTGCCCGACACGCCGGCCTGGGCGCGCGGCAACAGCGGCGTGATGTTCCACAGCCAGAGCCCCGAGAGCATGGGGCTGAACCAGCCTTTCCCGGTTTCGGTGGAGTTCCAGATCCTGGGCAAGGACGGGGACGGGCCGCGGCCGACCGGCTCGGTCTGCACGCCGGGCGTCAGCATCACGCTGCTGGACGAGAAGGGGGCGGGCAAGCGTCAACCCGAGCACTGCACCACCTCCACCGGCCCGACCATCCCGAACGGGACCTGGGTGAAGCTGGAGCTGGAGGTGCTGCCGAACGGCCGGGTCACCGAGAAGATCGACGGCCAGGTCGTCCACCGCTACGCCGACATCGCCCTCGATCCCAACGACCCGATGGCCGCGGCGGACGCCAAGCGCCTGGTCGAGGCCCGCGGCGGCGTCCTGCCGGTGACGGAGGGCTACATCGCGCTCCAGAGCGAAGGACACCCCATCGCCTTCAAGGACATCGAGGTGCAGGAGCTGCGGTAGGGTCGGCGCCGCTCCGCCCTCCCTGCTCGTCATGGCCGGGCTTGTCCCGGCCATCCAGACGCGCTGGCGGAACGACGGGGGACCATAGGCGTCGGCGGCGTTTCTGGATCCCCGAGACAAGCCCGGGGATGACGAGCTTTGGGGGAGGAAGACTCAGAGCCCCAGCAGCCGCCGGTTCGTCGCCGCGTCCGCGCCCGAACCGGCGAAGTCGTCGAAGGCGTGCGGCGTGACGCGGATGATGTGGTCGCGGATAAAGGGGGCGCCTTCGCGGGCGCCGTCCTCGGGATGCTTCAGCGCGCACTCCCACTCCAGCACCGCCCAGCCCGGATAGTCGTAGGCCGCCAGCTTCGAGAAGATGGCGCCGAAGTCCACCTGGCCATCGCCCAGCGAGCGGAAACGGCCCGGCCGGTCCACCCAGCCCTGGTAGCCGCCATAGACGCCCGAGCGGCCGTTCGGGCGGAACTCGGCGTCCTTCACGTGGAAGGCGCGGATCCGCTCGTGGTAGCGGTCGATGAAGTCGAGATAGTCGAGTTGCTGCAGCACGAAGTGGCTGGGATCGTAGAGGATATTGGCGCGCGGGTGGCCGCCCACCTCGTCCAGGAACCGCTCGAACGTCGCCCCGTCGTGCAGGTCCTCGCCCGGGTGGATCTCGTAGCAGGCGTCGACGCCGCATTCGTCGAATACGTCGAGGATCGGCTTCCAGCGCCGGCCGAGCTCGGCGAACGCCTCCTCCACCAGGCCGGCCGGCCGCTGCGGCCACGGGTAGAAGTAGGGCCACGCCAGCGCGCCCGAGAAGGTGGCATGCGCCGCCAGGCCCAGGCGCTGGCTGGCGCGGGCGCCGGCTTTTACCTGGTGGACCGCCCACGCCTGGCGCTCCTTCGGTTTGCCGCGCACGGCTTCCGGCGCGAAGCCGTCGAACAGCTCGTCATAGGCCGGGTGCACGGCCACGAGCTGGCCCTGCAGGTGCGTGGAGAGTTCCGTGATCTGCAGGCCATGCTGGGCCAGGACGCCCGCGATGTCGTCGCAATAGGCCTGGCTCTCGGCGGCGGTCTCGACGTCGAACAGCGAGTCCGGGCCGCCGGTCGGCATCTGGACGCCAACATAGCCGAGATCGGCCGCCCATTTCGCGATGGTGTCCAGCTTGTCGAAGGGCGCCTCGGTCCCGATGAACTGGGCCAGGAAGATGGCCGGGCCTTTGAGGGTCTTCACGTCGCGCTCCTTGGCAAGTCGACCCAGCCGTCGCCGCGCCGGCTGGCGGCCACCGCGGTCTCGACGAAGGCCATCCCGCGCACGCCCTCGCCGATGTCGGGGACCAGGCCCGCCTCCGCGCGGCCGGCGGAGATGGCGTGGGCGAAGTCGCGGTAGAGATTGGCGAAAGCCTCGATGAAGCCCTCGGGATGGCCCGTCGGCAGGCGGCTTGCCACCTGGGCGGCCGCGCCGAGATAGGGCGAGCCGGCGTGCAGCGTCTGGCTGGGCTTGTCCAGCCAGTCGACGGTCAGCTCGGTGTGCCGCTCGTGGCTCCAGCTCAGGCCGCCCTTCTCGCCATAGACGGCGATCCGCAGCCCGTTGCGCGCGCCGGCCGAGATCTGGGACGCGACCAGCACGCCGCGCGCGCCGCCGGCGAAGCGCAGCAGCACGTTGCAGTCGTCGTCCAGGACGCGCCCCTCGACGACCGTCGAGACGTCGGCGCACAGGCGTTCGACGCGGACGCCGCCGATGAACTCCGCGAGGTTGAAGGCGTGCACGCCGATGTCGCCGATGCAGCCGCCCACGCCCGATTGCGCCGGGTCGGCGCGCCATCCGGCCTGCTTGTCGCCGCCGCGTTCGATGGGCCGCGACAGCCAGCCCTGGGAATATTCCACGACGATCTTGCGGACCGCGCCCAGGTCCCCGCGCCGGACGATCTCGCGCGCCTCGCGGACCATGGGATAGCCGGTATAGGTGTGGGTCAGGCCGTAGAGCTTGCCCGAGGCGCCGACGATGTCCGCCAGCGCCCGCGCCTCGGCCAGGTCCAGCGTCGCCGGCTTGTCGCTCATCACGTGCAGGCCGGCCTTCAGCGCCGTCGCGGCCACGTCGAAGTGCAGGTGGTTGGGCGTGACCACGGCCACCATCTCGGCCCCATCCGGCCGCGCGGCCTCGGTGGCGATCATCGCGTGGTAGTCGCCATAGGCGCGGTCGGCGGCCACGCCCCAGGCCTGGGCCTGAGACGCGTTCTTGGCCGCATCACGGCTGAAGGTGCCGGCGACCAGCCGGATGCGCCCGTCCAGCTCGGCGGCCATGCGATGCACCGGCCCGATGAACGAGCCGGGCCCGCCGCCCACCATGGCCAGCCGGATGGGGCCGCGCATCGTCACGCCGCGACGCCAGCCAGATAGTCGTAGCTGACCTTGGCGGCCTCGATCCGGGGCCGGGCGAACGGCGGCTCCTGCTCGACGTAGAACTCGCGCACGCCCGCGGCGTAGGCCGCCGGCAGCAGGGTCTTCCAGGGCAGCTTGCCCGAGCCGGTTTCGGTCGGGTCCATCTTCAGCTCGAAGTTGGGCTGGGTGTCGGCCTTGATATCCTTCA
This sequence comes from Phenylobacterium sp., assembly GCF_024508875.1. Lineage (GTDB taxonomy): Bacteria > Pseudomonadota > Alphaproteobacteria > Caulobacterales > Caulobacteraceae > Phenylobacterium. Next base: position 2,374 of record NZ_JANINU010000045.1, on the reverse strand, counting down.
CATGCATCAGGCCGAAGCGGCCCTTGTGCTTGGCGAAGAAGGCGGCCGGATCGACCCCGGCGGCGGCCACCCAGCCGACGTCGAGCTCGAAGGTGATCAGCTTGGCGTCGGTCCGCTGGATGAGGATCTCCAGCCCGTTCGTGTCGCCCAGCGGCGCGAATTCGAAGTTGTGGTTGTGATAGCCCAGGCGGATTCCCGACTTCGCCAGCGCCGCGGCCTTCTCGTTGAGGAAGTCGGCATTCAGCTTCCAATCCTCGGCCGTCATCTGCGAGATCACCTCCCGCAGGCCTTTCCCCAGCAGCCGGTCGGGGACGTAGGGGCTGGGCATGATGGCGGTCTTCACGCCGATGGCCTTGAGGTTCTCGACCAGCTTGCCGAGATCGCCGTCGAGCTGGCCGCGGCCCTGCACGTGGATCGTCGGGCAGACCAGGCCCGCGGCGTCCAGCGACGCCCGCATCTGGGCGCCCGTCTTGCCCAGCAGGCCGTGCAGCTCGACGGTCTTGTATCCGACCCCGGCGATGGCCTTCAGCGTGCCGTCGAGGTCCTTCGCGGCCTCGGGCGCCAGGGTGTAGAGCTGGATGCCGATCTGCAGTCCGTGGCGCTGGAAGAACGGCCGGGACGCGGCGGCGGCGCTTCCGGCGGTCATGGCCGCGATCCCGGCGGCGAGGAAGGCTCTGCGGTCGAGTGCGTGCAGGCGGGTGCGCAAGGGACGTCTCCTCGGGTTTTCTGGATCATGCCGCGACCGCGCTCTCGGGCGCGCGGGTGGGCGGACGGAAGAACAGGGCCAGCAGCAGCACGGCGACCAGCGCCATGCCGGTGGGGACCAGGAACAGGCTCTGGTAGTCGACCGCGCCCGTGGCCGGGTCCTTGAGACGGCCGATCAGCGACGGGAACAGGAAGCTCGCCACCACATTGCCCACGCCGAGGATCAGCAGGTTGAACAGCCCCTGGGCGCTGGAGCGCACGTCCTTCGGGAAGGCGGCGTCGACGAAGATGTACACGGTGGCGAAGAAGAAGGCGTAGCAGACGCCGTGCAGCAACTGCACCGCCACGATGGTCGGCACGCTGTCAGCGGCGAAGGCGAACACCGAGAAGCGGGCCGCGTGGCCCAGGATCCCGATGATCATCGTGGTCTTCCAGCCCAGCCGGACCAGCACGCCGCCCAGCACGAACATGGTCACGATCTCGGCGAGCTGGCCCAGGCTCAGCACCACCATGCTGAGGTTGCCGGCGATGCCCACGCGGTCGGTCAGGAAGGCGTCAGCCATCACGAAATAGCCGTTGTGGATCACGCTATCGATGAAGGTGACAAGGAACAGCACCGCCACGAACGGAACGCGGAGCAGCTTGAGCGTCTCGCGCCAGGCCAGCGGATCCGCGCCGGCGGCGTCCGTCTTCGGCGGCGTGTGCGGCAGGGTCAGGCTGTAGGCGGCCAGGGCGAAGGAGACGAGCGCGGCGACGATGAAGATCCAGCGCACCTGCTCCGGTCCGGAATGGGCGCCCAGCAGGAAGACGAACGGCCAGGAGACCAGCATCCAGCCCACTGTGCCGCCCATGCGCACCGCGCCGAACTCCTTGGCCGGGTCGGCGAGGTTGGCGAAGGCGATCGAGTTGGAGACCGACAGCGTCGGCACATAGACGAAGCTGAACGCCAGGTAGCAGGCGAAGAACGGCCAGAAGCCGGTGGTGAACGCACAGCCCAGCAGGGCCGCCCCGCCCAGCACGTGGCTCGCCGCCATGAACCGCTCGGCCGCGAAGTTTCGGTCGGCGAACTGGTTGGAGAAGAAGATCCCCGCCAGGGCCGCGACCCCCCACGAGCTGCCCACCAGCGACTGCTGCCAGGGCGCGAAGCCCAGCATGCCCATGTAGGGGAACAGTTTCGGCGCCCAGGCGCCCCAGACGGCGAGCTGGAGCACCATCATCAGGAAAAGCCGCGCCTGCTGCGTCATGCCCCTGGCCCCTCCCGCGGGCCGGCGCGGAAGGCTCTATGGAGTCGGCCTCTTCGCGCTCATGTAATCGATTTCACCGATAGCAAGGCCGTCGGCTCCAGGCAACTGCCGCGCAGGCCGCGCGATGGGCAGGCTTCGCCTTGAATTGCGGGGGCCGCCCCGCCAGTGTCGCCTCATGGCCACGATTCAAGACGTCGCCCGGAGCGCCGGGGTCTCCACCGCGACGGTCTCGCGGGTGCTGAGCGCGCCCGAGCTGGTGGCCGAGCCCACGCGCCTGAAGGTGATGGCGGCCGTCGAGCGCCTGGGCTACGCGCCGAACCAGGCGGCCAAGATGCTGCGCACCCTGCGCACCGAGAAGATCCTGGTCACCGTGCCCGACATCTCGAACCCGTTCTTCTCGCAGGTGATCCGCGGCGTGGAGCAGG
>NZ_JANINU010000044.1 GCF_024508875.1 Phenylobacterium sp. | reverse complement strand
CCGGGCCGACGCCCTGGAATGGATCCCCGGGTCAAGCCCGGGGATGACGAGCTGGAGGGGGAAGGGCGTGACGGTGGCGCGCACGGCCTGGCGGTCGGCGCTTCTGGATCCCCGGGACGAGCCCGGGGATGACGAGCTGAGAGGGGTGGGGCGCCGGCGCGGTGCGTGGATCCTGAGCTTTCCACCACGACGTCTTCCGGGCGCGATCCCCCCTTTCCCGCGCCGCGGGGAAAGGAAGGGGCTGTTCGGCGACCAAGGGTCGCGGATCGGGCAATGTGTCGCACCCGGCTCCACGCGGGATTAAGAAGCCCGGAGTCTATTGGCCCGATGGCCGAACCGATGCTCTCGCAAGCCGAACTGGCGCTCGAGTACTTCTACAACCGCACCTACAAGGCCCAGTACGTGCTGCGTATCGGCACGGTCGGGGCGGTGGCGCTGGCCTGCGCGGTCCTGGGCGTCTTCGGCGCGGTGACCGCGGCGTTGTGGGTGGTCGCCTATCTGCTCTCCGAGGTGCTGATCTATAGCTGGTGGCGGCGCATCTCGCCGGAGCTCGGAACGATGGACGACGCGGCCGCCGAGCGTCGTCAGCGGCAGATGGTCGGGTTCGCCGCCCTTTCCACCACCTTCGCCGCCGCGCCCTTTCTCCTCAACGCGCACCCGAACCCCGCCGGGGCGACGGTCAGCCTGATGTTCGTGGCGGGGATCATCATGGTCATCGCGGCGCAGCAGAGCATGCGCGACGGCATGTTCCTCTGGACCGCGCTCGTCCCTGCCGTCGCCCTGGTGCGCAATATGGCCATGACCGGCGAGGGGGTCGGCAGCTTGATCATGGCCGCGCTCGCCCTCTGCTTCGTCGCCAACGCGCGCCAGCTCCAGTCGTCCAACGCCGCGGCCGAAGCGAAGATGATGAGCGGCAAGGTGGAGGCGCAGCGGGCGAACGTCGCCAAGCGCGACTTCCTCGCCAACGTCAGCCACGAGATCCGCACACCGCTCAACGGCGTCCTCGGCATGGCCGACGCCATGTCGTTCGACGATCTCAGCCCGGCGCAAAGCGAGCGCCTGGCCATCATCCGACGGTCGGGCCAGGCGCTGCAGTCCCTGCTCAACGACGTGCTCGACTGGTCCAAGATCGAAGCGGGCCGGATCGATCTGGAAGAGCGGGAGTTCGAGCTCGTCGAGACCATCCACGCCGCGGCGGACGCGTTCCTGGCGACCGCCAACGCGAAGGGCGTGCGCCTCGTCCTGGCGACAGACGAGATCCAGGGCGCCTTTCACGGGGACGCAAACCGCGTGCGGCAGGTCATGGCGAACCTGATCTCCAACGCCGTGAAGTTCACGGCCGCGGGCGAGGTGCGCGTCTTCGGCAAGAAGACAAGCCGGGGCGTGGTCCTGACCGTCAGCGACACCGGCGTCGGCATGACGCCCGAGGACGTGCTGCACATCTTCGACCGGTTCGCCCAGGCCGACGCCTCGACGGCGCGGCATTTCGGCGGGACCGGCCTGGGCCTGGCCATCTGCCGCGCCCTGACGGGCCTGATGGGCGGAACGATCACGGTCGCGAGCGAGGCCGGCCGGGGCTCGACCTTCACCGTGGAACTGCCGCTCCCGTTCCTGGGCGCCGCGCGGGACCCGGCGCCGTCGGAGGCGTCGCCCGCCCGCGAGGCGCAGGCCCGGCTCGACATCCTGGTCGCCGAGGACAACGCCACCAACCAGCTCGTCCTGCAGCACCTGCTGGCGAGCTTCGGGGATATCCGGACCGAGGTGGTGGGCGACGGCGCCGCCGCCGTGGCCGCCTTCCGGGAGGCGCGATGGGACCTCGTGCTGATGGACATCAACATGCCCGTCCGGGACGGCATCGCGGCAACCCGCGAGATCCGCCGGCTGGAGCAGGCGCGCAACGGTCGGCGCACGCCCATCCTGGCCCTCACGGCCAACGCCATGACGCATCAGGTGGAGGAGTATCTGCGGGCAGGGTTCGACGGCGTCGTCGCCAAGCCGATCGTCGCGGCGGACCTGCTCGGCGCCATCGACGAGGCGCTTGCGGACACGCCTGCGGCCGCCGAGGCGACCGTCGCGTAGGCCTTAGGTGCCGGCGAAAAGGCCGCTGGCTTCCAGGCGGCGGTACAGCCGTCGCAGGTTTCCGAGGTTCGCCGTGAGCAGCGAATCGAACCGCGGGCTGCTCAACGTCGCCTCGGGCACGACGAAACCCCGCCTGACCCGTAGGCAGAGCCCTTCGCGCACCAGCGCGGCCACGGCCCGTCGCACCGTCTCGTAGGGTAGGCCCAGGCGGCTTGCGACCGCCAGGGTGCTCGCGGGGCGGCGCAGGGCGTCGGGCGGCGGGCCGTCGGCCGGCAGCAGATGGGCGTTACGAGGGTCGTCGAGGTAGGCGACGTTCGCATCGACGATGGCGATCAGCACCATCGCGTGGATCGGCCTGCCGCCCGTGGCCTCGGCGATGAGCAGGAACGAGCGCAGGAAATATTCGCTCCCCAGGCGGCCCGCCGTGCGGACATGGGGCGCGTTCCCGCGTGCGGGCGGTCGAATCTCATCGGCGTTCACGGAACGATGATCCGCGGTGCGGCGGCGTTGCGCCAGGGTCTTGTCGTCGCGGGCGTTGCAGCGACCTCAGGATTTCGGCGTCTTCACGCCCTCGGCCTCGAACGTCATCGGCGGACCCCAGTCCTCGGCCAGGAGGTGGGCGGCCTTGAGGAAGTTGGGCTTGCCGAGGCGGCGGCCCAGCTCCTCGCCCATCAGGATCATGGAGGCCTGGGCGTCGACGCGCATGGTCTCGCCCATCTTGGTGGGGGCGATCAGCTTCACGCGGCCGTTCTTCGGGTCGTCCACCAGTTCGACGATACCGAGCTCGACCATCTGGTTGATGGTGGCGTGGATCGCCTGGCGGCTGACGCCCATGTTGCGGGCGATGTCGGAGGGCCGCTGGACGCCCAGGACCAGGTTGGCCATCACCATCGACTGGGGCCGGGTGACCACGGGCCAGCCGCGGGCCTGGAGGTAGTTCTGCAACCCCTCGTCGAACCAGTAGAAGCCACGCAGCAGCGACAGCAGTACGTGCCTGACATCGTCCTCGGCCGTCACGCCCCAAACGCCTCCGGATACTTCATCGGCCCTCCAGTGGGGCGGTTCCGGCGGAATGTCAAAGAGATGGACGGTCGGGACGTGCTCGCCCCCGCGATTGGCCGCCGGCCGCGAACGCGTCATGCTGCCGGGCCAGTGCGCGACAGGAGTAGACGACGATGACGCCGAACGACGCGGCCGCAGGCCACGACGACGACCCAAGCCGGCTGATCGACGCGCGCCTCGCCGCGCTGGGCGGCTGGCGCGGCGAGGCGCTGGCGCGGGCGCGCAAGCTGATCCTCGAAGCGGACCCGGCGGTGGTCGAGACGGTCAAGTGGCGCAAGCCGTCCAACGGGATGCTGGGCGTGCCGGTGTGGGAGCGCGACGGGATCATCTGCACCGGCGAGACGTACAAGACCTATGTGAAGCTGACCTTCGCCGAAGGGGCCTCGCTGGACGATCCGTCGGGGCTGTTCAACGCCAGCCTGGACGGCGGCGTGCGGCGGGCGATCGACATCCGCGAAGGTGAGGCGCCGGACGCGGCGGCGTTCAAGGCGCTGGTGCGCGCGGCCGTGGCGTTCAATGCGGCGAAGGCGGCCGCTCGGGCGGGGAAGCGACGGCGAGGGGGCTGAGAGGCCGCGCACAGAACCCGTCGACCGACGTAGGGGCAGCATGGCTCTGATGGCGACCGGCAGAGCGACGCCTGGCGACGCGACGTCGACAGCCTGTCGCCTCGCCACGGAGCACCCCGATGATCACCCTGTACGGCGGTCCGACGCCGAACGCCCGCAAGGTCGCCATCGCCCTGGAGGAGATGGACCTGTCCTGGCGGCTTGAGCTGATCGACATCCTGGCCGGCGACCAGTTCAGGCCCGACTTCCTGAAGCTGAACCCCAACAACAAGGCGCCGGTGATCGTCGACGACGAGCCGGCCGACGGGGGGCCGCCGCTGGTGCTGTCGGAGTCCGGGGCGATCCTCTGGTATCTCGCGGAGAAGACCGGCCGGTTCCTGCCGACCGAGGCGCGGGCGCGGGCGGTCTGCCACCAGTGGCTGATGTTCCAGATGTCGGGCGTGGGCCCGATGTTCGGCCAGAACGCGCACTTCTCGTTCTACGCCAAGGACAAGCACCCCTATTCGATCGACCGCTACGCCAACGAGGTGACGCGGCTGCTGCGCGTGCTGGACGGGCGGCTGGCGGAGGTCCCGTACCTGGCCGGCGACGACTACACGATCGCCGACATGGCGACCTGGCCCTACACCCTGCGGCAGGTGGAGCTGCGGGCGGCGGAGTTCCCGAACCTGAAGCGCTGGTTCGATAGGGTCGCGGCGCGGCCGGCGGTTCAGCGCGGCGTCGAGGTGGGCCGGGAGACCCTGCGCAAGGAGACCATCGAGGGCGGGCTTGCGGGCCTGTCGGACGAGCAGCGCTCGATCCTGTTCGGGGACCGGCAGTACGCGGTCAGGTGATGGCGTACATGTAGTGGTTGATGCCGGTGGTCGTGCGCTCGCCGCAGCCGATGGCCATCACGGCGTTCAGCCAGGCGTAGCGGGGGTCGGCGGTCTCGAAGACCGGGGCGATGCGGATCAGGTAGCGCGACGGATCGACATGGGGCTGGGCCTGGTCGCGGAACGCGGCCGAGACATCCGGCGGGATCAGGGTGCGGCCGGAATAGGTGACGTAGATCAGGGCGCCGTCGTCGGTCTTCCAGACGCTGCGGGCGTCGAACGCGCCCACGGCCGCGCCGTCGGGGCCCTCGCCGGTCTCCGACCAGTTGCCGCCGCCGGGCAGGATCTCGCCCTTGATCCGCGGGCCCTCGAAGCGGCCGCCGGTGATGTAGCCGACACGGCGGTTGCGCCAGGGCGACTGGCCCAGGCTCATGATCTCGCCCGCCACCTCGAACGCGGCCATGCAGAGGGGCTGGCTCTTCAGCGAGCGGTCGCCGAAATCGAAGGCGGACATGCGGGGGGACTCCATTAATTAGAATGCTAAGCTATTGGTCCCGCTCGCCAGCGGTCAATATCGACACGCCCCGCGCATCGTCGGATGGTGCGGTCGCGGCGGGGAGGCGGCATGGAAAAGGCTGACGGGGCGACCATCGACAGACGGACGCTGGGCCTGGCGTTCCTGCAATTGGCCGCGACCTTGGCGATGCCGAAGGCCGTCGCCGCGGCCGAGGCGGCGGGGCCGCACGAGGTGGTGGTCCGGACGAACGTGATGGTGGCGATGCGCGACGGCGTGCGGCTGGCCACCGACCTCTATCTGCCGGCGAAGGGCGCAGAGCCCTTGGACGGGCGGTTCCCGGTGATCCTGGAGCGGACGCCCTACGGCAAGTCGCAGGCGACCCAGCGCCACGCCAGCGCCGAGATCGCCCGGCTGTTCGCGAGCCACGGCTACGTCGTGGTCTATCAGGACGTGCGGGGGCGCGGCGGCTCGGAGGGGCGCTACGTCAAGTACCTGAGCGACGGCGACGACGGCTTCGACTGCTGCCGGTGGATCGTGGCCCAGCCGTGGTGCGACGGGAAGATCGGGGCGCACGGGCTGTCGTACGGGGCCCACACGACCACGGCGCTGGCCTGCGCGGGCGCGCCGGGCGTGGCGGCGCTGTTCATCAACTCGGGCGGCTTCTCCAACGCCTACCAGGGCGGCATCCGCCAGGGCGGGGCGTTCGAGATGAAGCAGGTGACCTGGGCGCTGAACCAGGCGGCCGAGTCGCCCGAGGCCCGGGCCGACCCGAAGCTGGCGGCGACCTTGGCGGCTGTGAACATCCGGGCCTGGCTGGCGAAGCTGCCGTGGACGCGCGGGGCCTCGCCGCTGAGCGCCGTGCCCGAGTACGAGGACTATGTCTTCGACCAGTGGGAGGCGGGAACCTTCGACGGGTTCTGGAAGCAGCTCGGCATCCATGCCGAGGGCTACTACGACGCCTTCGTGGACGCGCCGACGATCTGGATGTCGTCCTGGTACGACCCCTATCCGCGCACAGCGACCGACAACTACGTGGCCCTGTGGAAGCTGAAGCGCGGGCCGCAGCGGCTGATCCTCGGGCCCTGGACGCACGGCAACAATCACCAGACCTTCGCGGGCGACGTGGACTTCGGCCCGGCCGCGCGGCTGGCGGGCAATGTGGCGCCGGACCTGACGGTGCTGCGCAAGCGCTGGTTCGACCGGCATCTGAAGGGTGGGCGCAACGGCGTGGACGACGAGCCCGCGGTGCGGATCTTCGTCATGGGCGGAGGCTCCGGGCGGAAGACGGCCGAGGGGCGGATGGATCACGGCGGCCGCTGGCGCGCCGAGACGGCGTGGCCGCTGCCCGACGCCAAGCCCGTGCGGTTCTATCTGCGGCCGGATGGCGGGCTGTCGGAAGGGACGCCCGCGGCGGGCGGCGAGCGGACGTACCGCTACGACCCGAGTCATCCGGTTCCCAGCATTGGCGGGACGATCACCTCGGGCGAACCGGTGATGGTGGGCGGGGCCTTCGACCAGCGCGAGGGGCCCAAGTTCTACGGCTCGGAGCAGGCGGGGCGGGCGCTGAGCGAGCGGCCGGACGTTCTGTCGTTCGAGACGGCGGTTCTGGCCGAGGACATCGAGGTGACGGGGCCGATCGAGGCCGAGCTGTGGGTGGCGACCGACGGGCCGGACACCGACTTCACCATCAAGCTGATCGACGTCCATCCGCCGAACGCCGACTACCCGCAGGGCTACGCCATGAACCTGACGGACGGCATCCTGCGCGGCCGCTATCGAGACTCCTGGGAGCGGCCCGCGCCCATGGAGCCGGGGCGAGCCTATCGCATCCGGGTGCAGGCGTTCCCCACGTCGAACCTTTTCAAGGCCGGGCACCGCATCCGGCTGGACGTCTCGTCGAGCAACTATCCGCACTTCGACATCAATCCGAACACCGGCGAGCCGGAGGGCCGGTGGACGCATTCGCGGGTGGCGACAAACACGGTGTTCATGGGCGGCGACCGGGCGTCGGCGGTGATCCTGCCGGTGGTGCGTCGGGGGTAGCTCTCGCAAGCAGGCTTTGCGCCTCCAGATCCCGCTCCACCGCTGCAAGCACATCCCCCCAGTCGCCGGCCACCGTTTGCCGGTAGAGCCGGATCGACGGATACCAGGGGCTGTCGGTGCGCCCGCGGAGCCAGCGCCAGTCGGTCTTAATGGCGGGAAGCAGGACCCAGCAGGGCTTGCCCAGGGCGCCGGCGAGATGGGCGACCGAGGTGTCGACGGTGATCACCAGGTCGAGGGCGTCCACGATGGCGGCGGTGTCGGCGAAGTCGCGGGCGCCGGTCTTGGCCGGGTCGAGTTCGACGAGGCTGGCGGGCAGGGCGCGCAGGCGGGCGGCCGCGGCGGGTGGCAGCGAGCGGTTGGCGTCGTTGGCGTGCTGCGGATTGCCCGCGGTGACCAGGCCGACGCGGAAGCCCGGCGGCAGGTCGGGGGCGGGGCCGGCAGCGCGCAGGTAGGGCGCGTTCGGCAGGGTCTCCAGCGTCACGCCCAGGCGGCCGGCCAGCGACGGGCTCATGACCCAGAAGTCGGGATCGGGGAACTCCACGGCGCCGGCGGCGGCGCGGACGTCGACGCCCGGCAGGGACTGTTCGAACAGGCGCTCCAGGCCGGGGCGGCAGAGGACGGTGATCTCGGCGCCCTGGTCGCGCAGCAGCGGCGCGAAGCGGGCGAACTGGATCTGGTCGCCGAACCCCTGCTCTGGCCAGATCAGGAGGCGGCGGCCCTGAAGCGGCTCGCCCCGCCACTCGGGGAACGGCAGCTTCGGCTTGGCCAGCCGCGGCTCGGCGTGGCGAGCCTCGAAGTGGCGGAAGCCCTCGGGCAGGCGGCCCAGGCTGAGCAGCAGGGCGCCCAGTCGCGCCTCGGTCTGGTGCTGGTCGGGGGCGAGCCGCAGCGCCTCGCGCAGCGCGGCCTCGGCTTCGCGCAGGCGGCCCTGGTCTTCGAGGGCCACGGCGCGATTGTGCAGCTCGACGGCATTTCGCGCGTCGGTCATAGCCGAACGCCCCGCGCCCGGCGTAGGAAGGTCGCCAGCAACGATCCCGGACCGGCCGTGAACTCCAAGACGCCTTCCCTCATCCTCGCCACCCCCTGCTACGGCGGGATGATCCACCTGATCTATATGCAATCGCTGCTGGCGCTCCAATCGGCCTGCGAGGCGAGGGGGCTGGCGCTGCAGTCCGACCTGGGCGGCGGCGAGGCGCTGATCAGCCGGGCGCGGGCGGGGATGATGGCGCGGTTCCTGGCCTCGGACGCGAGCCACCTGCTGTTCGCCGACGCCGACGTGGGCTTCACGCCTGACGACGTGTTCCGGCTGCTGGACGCGGGGCGCGACGTGGTGGGGGGTTTCTATCCGAAGAAGCGGGTGGACGCGGCGGTGCTGAACCGGGGCGAGCCGCTATCGGCGGCGACGACCCTGGAGGCCAGGCCGCTGTCGGACGGCTACGGCGCGGGCCTGCACCGGGTCGCGGCGCTGGGCACCGGCTTCCTGCTGGTCTCGCGCGGGGCGGCGCAACGGATGACCGAGAGCTATGCCCACCTGCGCGCGGGCCTGGGCGACGTGGCGGGCTCGCAGGTGAAGGACGCGGTGATGGTGTTCGACTCGTTTATCGAGCCGGAGACGGGGCGCTACCTGTCGGACTACGAGGCCTTCTGCCGCCGCTGGCGCGACCTGGGCGGCGAGGTCTGGGCCGACGCGGCCGTGCGGGTCAGCCATCTGGCCGAGATCGCCGTCCGCGCCTAGCGCGACCCATCGGATCGCCGCCTAGAGCTAGGGCCTGCAGACGCCGGGCCGCTCGCCGATCACCGCCTCGGCCGCCTCGCGGCTGTCGAAAGGTCCTACCGTACAGCCGTCCGCCCGCCGATATGCATACCAGCCGGGTGGCGTAAGCCCGTGGCCGAAGTCGTCAGGCACCTCGAAGACGTCTTTCCCGCAATCCCCGACCGCATCCGACACGCGGATGATCTCCCCCCGAAGCCTGCAGTGTGTATGGTGAACTGTAGAGCTTGCAGAGGCGTGGTCCAGCAGCCGGGCGTTGCATTCCGCGCCCGCATGGTGCGCTGCCGGCGGTTCGCGGCATTCCGTTTGCGCAGGACTATTCTGCACAAATGGTAACTACCGGCCGCACAGGCTTGGCCTTATCTCCCCGCTCACCGGCGACGCCGGAAGAAAGGAGACAAGCCCATGAAACTCGTTCTTGCGATTTCCGTCCTGGTCGGCTCGCTGAGCCTGCTGGTCAGCGACTGGGCCGGCCAGGCGTTCCCCTACCTCTAGGGATCGACCTCAGCGCGCCTTGAGCTCGCCCAGCACGCGCGCCAGATCGCCCTCGCGGAAGGGCTTCTGAAGCACCGGCGAGCCCCGATCCACATCGCGAAGGCCCGCATCGCCGTAGCCCGTGGCGAACGCGAAGGGCGCGCCCTTTTCGCGGAGCAGGTCGGCCAGCGGGAAGATCGGCTGGCCGCCCAGGTTCACGTCGAGCACGGCGCAATCGAGTTCGGCCTGCTTGGCCAGTTCGATCGCCTCGTCCAGCCGCGAGGCGGGACCGACGACCGTGCAGCCCAGGTCGCTCAGCATGTCCTCGATCAGCATGGACACCATCATTTCGTCCTCGACGACGAGGACGCGCAGCCCCTCAAGGTTTGGCTGGGCGGTCATTCCATGCACTCCAAAACGAAGGCCAGCGTCATCCGGCATCGCTCAATCGCACCTGTCTAGTTGAACATGAACTGAATGTCGCGGCGCGTGTGCGTCGTTCGCCCTTTGCGTGCATCGCTCGCCTTCCCCGCGCCGCCGATCCCGCAAGGAACGGCCAAGCTTTTGTTTGGTTCCCGCGCGCTGCGCGGACGCGTCGCAGGCCCTGCGACCCGGCGTCTTCGTGCTTTGGAAACCACTTCCGGGCGAGACTCCGCAGGCGATCGAGGGAAGAACCGATGTTCGACTTCACCGTCCGGGCCCGCAGCGGCCATTGGGTGCTTCAGGACGCCGAGGCCGGCGACCTGGGAGCCTACGACACGCGCGATGAGGCTCTTGCCGCCGCCGGCGACTGGATGCGCCTGATCGAGATGCCCTGGCCGGTGCTGGTGTGCGACGCCGACGGCGAGTGGCACCAGACGGTGGTGGAGCCCACCTGCCTGCACTGACGCGGCTCGTCCCGACGGCTTGGCGTATTACGAAGCGTTAAAGTATTAAGCCGCTGTAATTTCCTTAAATCGACGTCATTACTCCCTATTCACGGGCATTCGGCCGAGCGTCGAAGTATTCGTTTCCTTGCCGGCGGACATCACCGCCGGAGCACAACCGCTCCGAAGGAAACGACCATGTCCAACCTGACCACTCGCATCGCCTCCGCCGCCATGCTGGCCCTGGCCGCGCTCCCCATCGCGTCCCTCCCCGCCTCGGCCCTGGCGGCCCCCGCCTCCGTGAAGATCGCCGACATCAACCTGCTCACCCCCGAGGGCATGGCGACCTTCACGAAGCGCGCCGACTATGCGGCCCGTGACTTCTGCCGCGAAGAACGCAGCCTGAGCGCCGTCGCTTCCTGCCGGGCCGGCGTGAAGGAAGAACTCTCCGAAAAGGTCACCGCGGTCCGCTCGGCCCAGATCGAGCAGGCCTCCAAGACCTTCGCCGCCCGCTAAGCTCTCCCTTCGAACAGCGGACGTGCGAAAGGGCCCGCGGCCGCACAGCCGCGGGCCTGATCGCGTCTAACTGCGGCTTTACTTAAGCCGCGGCGTCGACCAGTACGATCTCGGCGTCTTCGAGCGCCGTCACCTTGAGGACGTCTTCGTCCTTCACCGCCGCGCCGTCCCGGGCGTTCAGCCGAACCCCGTTGACCTCCACGGCACCGACCGCCGGCACCAGATAGGCGTGCCGGTCCTTGCCCAGCACATA
>NZ_JANINU010000043.1 GCF_024508875.1 Phenylobacterium sp. | reverse complement strand
GCCAGGTAGAACCGCGTCCACGGCCAGCCGCCCAGGTCGCGCAGGCTGTCGGCGTCGATCACCACCACGTGCACCCGGCGCGAGATGTCGGGCCCGGGGGCGATGTTCTGGTAGAGGTCGTACAGCGGCTGGCGCAGCAGGCCGCCGCCGAACAGGAGCAGCAGCGCGACCGCGAGTGCGGCGCTCAGGCCGGCGATGCGGACCCGCAGCCTGGCCGCGGGCTCCAGTTCGCTCAGCGCGCTGTTCGCGGCCTCGGACACGGCCTCGGCGCGCGGATGTCGTCCGAATGAGAAGCGCCGGGCCTGCGGATCCCGAACCGGCCGTCGCGACCCGTTCGGCGCAGGCGGGGGCTCAGACCGCGACCTCGAGTCCGTCATAGGCGCAGATCACTTCCAGGGCAGGGCGGTCGGCGCGCACCAGTTCCTCGTAGCGCACGGTCTCGGCGTGCATCCGCTGGATGTCCGCGTCGGTGTAGGTCGGCTCGTGGTGGAACAGCGCCAGGCGCCGGGCGTGGGCGGCGTGGCAAAGGTCGACCGCCACCACGTTGGACGAGTGGCCCCAGTCCTGCTTCAGGCTGACGGTGTCGCCCAGCGAATACATGGTGTCGCAGATCACGAGGTCGGCGTCCTTGAAGAAGGCCTCGAAGGCCGCCTCGGACTCCATGTTGTCGATCTTATGCTCGCTGTCGGTGGAATAGATGGCGGCCCGGCCGCCCTTTTCGAAGCGGTAGCCGTACGAGTCGTGGCTGTGGTGCTGGGCGCAGAGCGTCACCGCCACGCCGCCGACGTCGAAGGTCTCGCCCGGCTTGTGGACGACGAACTCGAACTTGGCCCGCAGCCAGTCGAACGGCACGGGGAAAGAGATCTCCTCCTGCTGCCGGCGCAGGGCGGTCTCGGCGTCGGCATGGCCCGAGTGGATCACGATCGTCGCGGCGGGGTTGAAGGCGGGCCCGAAGAACGGGAAGCCCATGATGTGGTCCCAGTGCAGGTGGGACAGGAAGAAGTGGTAGGCGGGCGGATGGCCGCCGGCGATGCGCCGGAACGAGTCGATGCCGAACTCGCGCAGACCCGAGCCCATGTCGCAGATCAGGAAGGTCCCCTCGGCCCCCTCGATCTCGACGCAGCTCGTCGCGCCGCCATAGGCGCCATAGGTCGCGAAGTCCAAGGATTGACGTGCGAAGGCGTCGGCCTCCGCCGCGTCCGCGAACGATCGGCCGCCGGCCGCCACGAGCGCCTGCGCGATCTTGGCCTGGATCACCTCGGCCGTCGGCGCGACCGGCAGCGAGCCGCGCGTGCCCCAGAAGCGTACCCGCATCACCCCTCCGCCGCTCAGGCGTCCGCGTCGACGTCGTCGACGATCTTGAACAGCTTGTCGTACCGGCTGATGGCGAAGATCTCGCGCATCCGCTCGTTCGGCGCGGCCAGGGTGATCGGCGTCGCCTCGCCGGCCTCCCGCCGCGCGATGGTCAGGGCGCGCAGGCCGCGCGAGGACATGTATTCGAGCGCGCTGAGGTCGATCACCAGCGGCGCGCCGGCGGCGGCGGCCTCGCGCACCACCGCGGTCAGGTGCGCGGAGAACACCTCCCAGGTGGTCTCGTCCACGCGTCCGATGGGCGCGCCCACCAGTCTTTCGCCCGCCCGGCGAACCTCCCAGCCCAAGTCCATCAAAGCCCCCGACATGCGCCGCCCCTGTCCGCGGTCGCTTCCGGCAACCTGACGGCGCCCGGTGAAGGCGCGCAACAGGATTCGCGCCCTGGGGGCACGGGCTGAGCAGTCTTCGCGAAACGACGCTCTCCATTCCGGCCGGCGCCGGCCCGCCCGCGAATCCCTTCCCGGTATTGTTGCAGCCGCGTCGCCGTCGCCTCCAGCGCGTTGCCGCTAGCCCCGGAAAAACCGGCGTCGGCGTCAAAATGGGCCGTCTCGCCGCTGCCGGAAACCCGTTGCGCCGTAAAGACTTCGCGCTTTCCACGTCCATTTCGTCGCGGTTTGGCGGAACAATGAAATTCCTGTGGCGAAGCTGAAACAAACGGCTTCAATATCCCCGCACTCAGGACGGCCCGCCAACGAGGCTGCCGAGGGGAGGAAAATCGATGACCAAAGGCAGGTTCTTCTGCAGCGCGTCCGCGCTTGCCGCCATCCTGGCGGCCGGCGCCTCGCAGGCGGCATACGCCCAGGCCCAGCCGGGCGGCCAGTCCGGCCCGACCGAAATCACCGAAGTCGTCGTCACCGGCTCGTTCATCCGCGGCACGCCGGAGGACGCGGCCCTGCCCGTCGACGTGATCGGCGCCGACGAACTGCAGAAGCAGGGCAACCCCAGCCCGGTTGAACTGGTGAAGTCGCTGACCGTCTCGAACGGGGTGCTGGGCGACACCAACCAGTTCGACGCACGCGCCCAGGGGGCGGAGGGCTCGGCCACGGTGAACCTGCGCGGCCTCGGCCCGGCGCGCACCCTGGTGCTGTGGAACGGCCACCGACTGGTCAACGCGCCGACCCTGAACGGCGCCTCGCCCGACCTCAACGTCCTGCCCTTCGCCGCGGTCGGGCGGATCGAGGTTCTGAAGGACGGCGCCGCCGCCACCTATGGGTCCGACGCCATCGCCGGCGTGGTCAACTTCATCACCCGCAAGAACACCGACGGCCTCGAGCTGTCCGGGACCTACAAGTACATCGACAACGCCTCGGGCGACTGGGACGGGCACGCGGTCTTCGGCAAGGAGTGGGGCGCCCTGTCGCTCCTGCTGACGGGCGAATACCACTACAAGTCCAAGCTCAGCGTGGGCGAGCGCGACTTCACGCGCCCGGGCTATTTCACCAGCCCCGAAAGCGGCTTCTCGTCGGGCAACGCCACGACCGCGTTCCTGCCGCTGGCGTCGACGGCGGCGGGTGGCTTCACGCCGGCCGCCGGGCTGCAGCGCGACGCGGGGTGCGCCCCGCTGGGCGGCATTCCGTCGTTCAGCGGCGCGACGCCCACCTGCATCTTCAACTACACGCCGTACGACAACATCCAGGAGACCGAGAAGCGCTTCGAGCTGTTCGGCGAGCTCAACTACGACATCAACGACGACACGAAGCTCCACCTGGAGGGCTTCTATTCCGAGACCGACACGCCCGACTGGCATACCTCGCCGTCCTACCTGGCGCTGCAGGTGCCCACGGCCACGACGAACCCGGCGTTCGCGTCGGGGCTCAGCGCCGGCTATTTCGTGCCGTCCACCAACCCCGGCTTCCAGCTCTACCGGACGCAGAATCCGAGCCAGATCCCAGCGGCGGCCACCGGTGCCTACATTCCTGGCGTGCTGTACCGGCCGCTGGCCATGGGCGGGAACCCGCTGTTCGGCGACGGCTCGTCCACCGGCACGCGCAAGTTCAAGGCCTATCGGGTGTCGGGCGGGATCACCGGCAAGTTCGGGCCCGACATCGGCTATGATTTCAACGCCACCTATATGCGCGAGGACCTGACGCGGACCGGCTACGACACCATCGTCAGCCGCTTCCAACTCGCCCTGCGCGGCCTGGGCGGCGCGGGCTGCAACCCGACCACCGGCACGCCCGGCGTCGGCGGGTGCATGTGGTTCAATCCGTTCTCGAACGCGATCCAGTCGAACTACATCACCGGCCAGACCAACCCCAACTACTCGGCCGCCGTGGCCAACAATCCCGACCTGATCCGCTGGTTCTTCCAGAAGACCACCACCGAGGCGCAGGCCGAGGTGTTCGTGCTGGACGGCGTGTTCAACGGCGAGCTCTCCGGGATGGAGCTGGGCGGCGGAACGGTCGGCTGGGCCGTCGGCGGCCAGTACAGAAAGCAGAAGTACCAGGCCGAGTATGACCCGCTCTCCGACCTGACCGTCACGCCCTGCATCGATACGCCGGTGACGGGATCGACCACCTGCACCGTGCGCAACGGCCCCTACATGTTCCTGGGCGGCGCCACGCCGGCCCATCTGTCGGGCAGCAACTGGGGCGCCTTCGCCGAAGTCAGCCTGCCGTTCACCGACAGCTTCCAGGTGCAGGCCGCCGCGCGCTACGAGGACTACGGCTCCAAGGGCGGTTCGACCTTCAATCCGAAGGTCTCGGCCCGCTGGCAGATCGCCGACGCCTTCGCGATCCGCGGCTCGATCGGCACCACCTTCCGGGCGCCGCCGCTGACCTCTCTCGACGCGGGCCAGGTGACCAGCCTGCAGTTCCTGGGCGGCGCCTTCCGGGCCGTGGACGTCCAGGGCAACCCTGACCTGAACCCTGAGAAGGCGACCACCTACTCCGTGGGCGGCATCGTCAACGCCGGGCCGTTCAAGGCGACGATCGACTACTGGAACTTCGACTTCAAGAACCCGCTGGTCACCGAGCCGGTGGGCGGCATCTTCTCCACCCTGTTCCCGACGGCCACGGGGACCGGCAACTGCGGCCAGACCGCGCTGGCCGGCCTGCAGTCGCGCTTCACCTTCAACGGCGCGTGCAGCGTGGCCAACCTGTCGCGGATCCGCACCCGCTACATCAACGGCCCCGGCGTGAAGACCGACGGCATCGACATCCTGGGGACGTACAACGTCGACGACTTCTTCGGCGCCCGGCTGCAACTGGGCACGTCGTTCACCTACGTCCGGAAGTATTCGGTCGAGGCCACGACGGTCGAAGGGGTGACGGTGTCGGCGGCGTTCAACGGCGTCGGCAAGCTGAACTACCAGACCCAGATCTATCCGATCCCGCGCTGGAAGGCCCAGTTCTACGTCGAATACAACCGCGACATCCACACCGCCCGCCTGACGATGAACGCGGTCGACAGCTACGTGGACCAGCGGACCGCGCCGTTCCCGCCGAACGTGGTCCGCGACAGCCTCAACAATGCGGTGCCGCTGACTAACGCGGGTCAGAAGATCAAGACCCAGACCACCTTCGACTTCACCTATCGCGTCATGCTGCCGTGGGAGACGACGGTGCTGGTGGCCGTGGACAACATCTTCGACGAAGACCCGTCCTTCGCCCGCCTGGACCTGGGCTACGACCCGTTCACGGGCGGCGCGCTGGGCCGGACGGTGAAGCTCAACGTCACCAAGAAGTTCTAACCGCAGTCCCCAAGCTGCGTTGCTCACTACGCCGCCGGCTCACGCCGGCGGCGCTTTTCTTTTGCGCCAGGACGCGGCCAAACCCCGCTTTCGAAGAGGCGGGCGAATATGTGTTCCGCCTGCAACGCCCGGAAATACCAACTTATCGAGATTCACCTGGGAAGCGAGCAAGCGTAAGTATCGGATAAAACACACATTATCATCAGACGATCTCTCTGCGGGGAGCTGGCAGAATTCCGAAGATTGGTATGTTCTGCCGCGAAAATTGCTGGCGCGTCGGAAAAAGCCGGAGGATCATCGTTTCGCCAAGGCCATGGAATCCGCACGCCAGAGGCGGGTCGGGCCTTCGGGGAGGAAACCATGAACAGACGCAGCAAACTCTGCGGCGGCTCGATGCTGGCCGTCGTGTTTTCCCTGGGCCTCGCGGGCGCCGCGGCGGCCCAGTCGGGTCAGGCCGCTCCGGCCGAGGTGGAGGAGGTGGTGGTCACCGGCTCGTTCATCGCCGGCACGCCTGAGGACGCCTCGCTTCCGGTCGACGTGACCACTGCCGCCGACCTGCAGAAGCAGGGCTCGCCCTCGGTGGTCCAACTCGTCAAGTCGCTGCCGGCGGCCGCCGGCTCGATCGGCGAGAGCAACCGCTTCCTGGGCAATACCGCCGGCTCGGCCACCGTGAACCTGCGCGGCTTCGGCTCGAACCGCACGCTGGTGCTGATGAACGGCCGCCGCATGGCGCCGTCGCCCGGCACCGTCGCCCTGGCCGGTGTCTACGACATCAACCTGATCCCGAGCGCAGCGGTGGGGCGGATCGAGGTGCTGAAAGGCGGCGCCGCCGCCACCTACGGGTCCGAAGCGATCGGCGGGGTCGTGAACTTCATCACCCGCAAGGACCTCGACGGCTTCGAGTTCACCGGCAACTACAACTTCATCGACGGCTCCAAGGGCGACTACGACGTCAGCGTCGCCTGGGGGAACAGGTTCGACCGGGGCTCGATCCTGCTGACGGCGGGCTACCGCCGACGCAGCGAACTGCGCACCACCGACCGCGACTGGGCGCTGCAGCCCAACCCGAACAACCCCCTCGGCGGCTGGTCGGGCGCCAGCAACCCGGGCGCCTACCAGTTCTTCGCCGTCGGCACGCCGACGGGCGCGGTCAACCTGGGCGGCGGCGTCTTCGGACAGCCCGCGGCGAGCGCGACGAACCCTGGACGCAGCATCACGCTCACCACCTTCAACGACGCCGGCTGCACCGAGCTCAACGGCTTCCGCAACGCGGCGGGTAGCTGCCTCTTCCAGTACAGCCGCTTCGACAACCTCGTGAACGACGAGGATCACTACCAGCTCTATGGCGAGGTGAACTTCGAGGTCACCGAAGACATCAACTTCCACGCCGAGGCGTTCTGGTCGCGGCACGACGTGCCCGACGAGCGGGTCTCGCCGACCCAGTCGACAATCGTCTTCCCGACGCCGATCGCGGCCTCGGGCGGCTCGCCCGGCGGCGGCACCTCGCCGTTCCCGGCCCTGGCCGCGAACGAGGCCTCGCGCTTCTATATCCCGTTCGCCAACCCGGGCCTGCAGGCCCTGTTCGCCTCGGGCTGTTCCGGCGTCGTCGGCGCGACGGCGGCGGTGACCTCCGCGGCGGTCTGCACCGGCATCCAGAACGGCGTGGTGACGTCCCAGACCGGCTGGCGGCCGCAGGCCTATGGCGGCAACCCGCTCTATCCGGACGGCGCCGACCACGAGCGCCGCGCGGTGGATGCTTTCCGCGTCTCGGCGGGCTTCAACGGACGGATCAAGGACTGGGTGAACTTCGACGCCGCCGTCACCTACATGGACTCGCGCGGCACGTTCGAGACGCCGGACGAGGTGACCAACCGGGTCCAGCTTGCGCTGCGCGGCCTGGGCGGCCCGGGCTGCAACCCGAATACCGGCACGCCGGGCGCGGGCGGGTGCCTGTGGTTCAACCCGTTCTCCAACGGCATCCAGAAGGACGCCGTCTACGGCTCGACCAACCCCTACTACAACGCCGCCGCGGTCCCTTCGAACACCAACACCCGCGAGCTGTTCGACTGGATGCACCAGACGATCGTCGCGGAGAACACCTCCCAGACCCTGGTTGGCGATCTGGTCTTCTCCGGCAAGGCGCCGATCTCCCTGCCGGGCGGCGACGTCCAGTGGGCGGTGGGCGGCCAGTTCCGCTACGACCGCCTGGCGGTCCAGGCTGGGGACGACCGGTTCAACATCGACGCCAATCCCTGCGTCGACGACCTGGACGATGGCCTGCCCCGCTGCCGCACGGCGACGGGCGTCACGGACTTCGTGGCCAGCGTCCGCGAGAGCGACATCGACCGCAACGTGAAGGCCGTCTTCGCCGAGCTGAAGGTGCCGCTGCTCGACACCGTCGATCTGACCTTCGGCATCCGCCACGAGGACTTCGGCGGCACGATCGGCTCGACCACCAATCCAAAGGCCGACGTGCGCTGGCAGATCGTCGACTGGCTTGCCGTCCGCGGCACCGTCGGCACCACCTTCCGTGCGCCGCCGCAGGCCGCCGTCACGCCGGGCTTCGCGCGGATCAACAGCGCCTTCACCGACCCCACCTCAGGCGCGACGCTGTACCGGCCGGCCGACACCTACGGCAATCCGGACCTCAAGCCCGAGACGGCCGACTACTACAGCGTGGGCGCGATCCTGAACTACGGCCCGGTCAGCGCCACGGTCGACTACTGGAACTTCGCCTTCAAGAAGGAGCTCACCACCGAGACGGCGGCGCGCATCTTCACCAGCATGTTCCCGTCGGCCAACGCAGCCGGCTGGCAGTGCACGAACGCCGCGCTCCGCGGTCGCTTCACCTTCGCCACCGGCACCACGTTCGTGGGGCCCGACGGCAGCAACTGCCACCCGTCGAACCTGCTCGCCGTGCGGTCCAACAACATCAATGGGCCGAACGTCGACACCTCGGGCGTGGACTATCAGGTCAACGTCCGCCTGCCCGACTACGGCGACTTCCGCTTCGACGCCGGGTTCGAGGGCTCGTACCTCATCGAGTACAAGCGCGGCGACCTGAAGACCCTGGAAGGGACGGTGATCGAGGCCGCCCTGGACCGGGCCGGCAAGTCCGAGCTTGTCTCGGCCTTCTATTCGTACCCGCGGATGAAGGCGAACCTGTTCCTCAACGCCAACCTGAACGGCGAGCATAACCTGCGCGCTACGCTCCGGTACGTCTCCAAGCTGAAGGACCGGAACCACGACATCGACCCCGCGACCACGGGCGTGCAGGAGGCGACGATCAAGTCCTACTACCAGCTCGACCTCGTCTATCAGGCGACGCTGCCGTGGGACACGACCCTGACGGTGAAGGTGGACAACGTCTTCGACAAGAATCCGCCCTTCGCCTACAGCCAGTACAACTACGACTACACGCTGGCGAACCCGCTGGGACGCGTCTTCGGCCTGGGCCTGAAGAAGCGCTTCTAGACCTTCCTCCCGGAAGGCGGCTTGGGGGCGCTGGCGACAGCGCCCCCTTTTCGTCGTCATTAAGGCCGGGCGTGCTTGGGCAGCGCCTTGATCTCTTCCGGCGTCAGCTTGCGGATCTTGCTCACCGGGCAGCGCTGCGGGCCGATCGTCGAGGGCGAGATGATCTCGGCGTCCATGCCCGAGCAGATGTAATTGCCGCCGCGCGAGACCAGGGCGATGCGGTTGTTCCAGTCGACGTCGTTGCAGCGCCCGAACATCTCGAACTGGTAGACGTCCTTCACGCCCACCCGCACGTTGACGACCCGGTTGTCGTTCGAGGCGAAGCTGTTGACCTGGTTGGCCCAGAAGCACTGGCTCTTCGGCTTGGCGGCCGGGGCCGGTTCGGTGGGAGACTTTGCGAGCGCCGGCGCTGCGGCGACGAGGCCGAGCGCGGCCAGGGCGGCGGCGAGCGCCAGTTTGGCGATGCGGTTCATGGCGGAGTCCTCTGGCCCCAGATGTCCCCCGAGACGGCGGCACTATAAGGGCCATCCCGGGGCTTAGGAACGGCGCCGCGCCTCACGCAGGGCGAAGCGGCCGGGCGCCACGAGATCGGCGGCGTCCCGGCTGATCGGGCTCGGCGCGCCGGCGGCCAGCGCGGCGACGTGCTCTGCCAGCAGGGGGGCCAGCGAGAAGCCCCGCGAGCCGAATCCCGTCAGCGCGAACAAGCCTGGCTCGATCTCCCCCGCCACGGGCAGTCGATCGGGGGTGACGGCGCGCACCGAGGCCCGTCCAGAGAGCGGCAGCGCCGCGGCCCGGGCGCCGAGGGTCGGCAAGGCGGCGCTCAGGGTCGCGAGGTTGCGCGCGTGGTCGCCCTCCCGCAGGTCGGTTCCGGCGTCGTCGCGGTCATGGGTTGCGCCAAACAGCAGGCCCTGCGGCATGGCCAGCGCATAGCCGCCCCACGCCACGGCTGGCGCGGCCAGGGGCTCCGTCGTCCAGGTGGCCTGGCCGCGGACCGGCTGGAGGCGCAACGCATCCGGCGCCAGATCGCGGGCGGCGAGGGCGTTCGCCAGGATGACGGCGTCGGCGCGCACGATCTCGTCGCCCGCGGCGTCGCGCAGGCTCCAGCCGTCCGGGTCCCTGACGAGGGCCGCGACGCGCGCGCGGACCGCCGCGCCGGTCCAGGCGGCGAGCACCGCGGCAGGCGCGATCACCAGCGCCCCGCGCTGGTCGAGGGCCGGTGGCGCACCCTCGCCCAGGCGCGCGCCGACCTCTTGCGCTGACAGCATCGCCAGCGCGCCCGGTTCGAAGACGTCGGACGCGGCGATGCGGGCGTAGCGGTCGACATCCCGCGCCTCGGCGGCGAGCTGGAGCACGCCGCGCGACAGGACCGCGTCAGGCAGGGCCTCGTACAGCGCCACGGCCCGGCCGAAGGCCTGGGCGAACAGCCGCGAAGCCTCGCCCAGTCCGGCGTCGAGTCGCGGCGTGACCAGGCCCGCCGGGTTGCCCGACCCTCCGTCGCCGGGGCGCTCGGCCTCGATCACGACGGCTTCGCAGCCCAGGGCCCGTAGCGCGCGGGCGGCCGAAGCGCCCGCGACGCCAGCGCCTACGACCGCGACGCGGCGAACGGCTCGCGGGCTGGCCTCTCCCGGAAAGCGAGCCTCCAGCCGCTCACGCTTGCGGCCGAAGCCGGGGCGCTTCTCAACCGCGAAGCCGGCGGCAGCCAGGCCGCGGCGGACCTGGCCGGCGACGGTGAACGTCGCCGCGCGCGCCCCCGGGGCTGAGCGGCGCGCGACGAGGTCCAGGATCTCGTCGCGCCACATCTGCGGGTTCAGGGCGGGCGAGAACCCGTCGAGGAACCAGGCGTCGGCCAGCCCCGACCATCCCTCGAGGGCGTCGGCGACGTCCATGACCGCCAGATCGAGCACCGCGTCGAGCTCGGGCAGGTCGACGCGGTGGCGGCCTCGGGCGCGGCCGGGCCAGCGCGAGGTCAGCAGCGCGACGGTCTGCGACAGCTCCGGCCAGCGGGCGAGGGCGCGGGCCGCCTCGTCGGCGGTGATCGGGTGCGCCTCGATGGAGAAGATGTGGAGCTGCCCGCCCGGGGGCCGATGCCGCCGCCACAGGTCGAGAAGGGCGGCGATGTTCAGCCCCGTGCCGAAGCCGAGTTCGCCCACCACGAAGCGGCGCCGGCCGCTCCAGGCCTCGGGCAGGCCGCAACCTTGCAGGAAGACGGCGCCGGTCTCGGCCAGGCCGTCCTCGGCCGAGAAATAGACGTCGCCGAACAGGGCCGAGCGTGGCTGGCCGTCATCGGTCCAGGCGAGGGGACTCGTTCCCGGCGGGTCGGCGGTCATGGGGGTGTCCGGAAACGAAGAAGGGCCGCCCCAGGGGCGGCCCTTCCGTAACGCGTATCCGCGTGAAGAAGCTTACTTCTTCTCGGGAGCCGGGGCGGCCGGAGCGGCGGCCGGG
>NZ_JANINU010000042.1 GCF_024508875.1 Phenylobacterium sp. | reverse complement strand
CCGGGGTGGAAGCGGCCCGCGCCGGCGACGCCGGCAAGGGCTTCGCGGTCGTCGCTTCGGAAGTCCGGGCCCTGGCCCAGCGCTCCGCGGAATCGGCCAAGCAGATCAAGAGCCTGATCTCGACCTCGACGGCCCAGGTCGCCGAAGGCGTCAACCTGGTCGGCGAGACCGGCCAGGCGCTGCACCGCATCATCACCCACGTGGACGAGGTCTCGAAGCTGGTCAGCGAGATCGCCATGTCCGCCAAGGAGGAGGCCACCGGCATCGCCGAGGTGAACACCGCGGTGAACCAGATGGACCAGGTGACCCAGCAGAACGCGGCCATGGTGGAAGAGACCACCGCGGCCAGCCGCATGCTGGCCGACCAGACCGAAGAACTCTTCGGCCTCGTGTCGCGCTTCAAGGTCAGCGCGTCCCAGGCAGAAGCCTCGTCGGCGCCGCGGGTCTCGGCCCGCGCCACCTTCGCCACGGCGGGCGCCACGGCGCTGGCCCCGGTCGTCGAGACCGCGGCCGAAGCGGCGCCGGACGACGACTGGACGGAGTTCTAGGCCTCCCCGAGGAGGTCGAACAGCACCCGGGCGTGGGACCATACGCGCCTTGGTAACGAGGGCCGGCGCACGGGACCATACGTGCGTCGGCCCTTTCCGTTTGCGCTGCGGCGAAGCGACCTTAGTATGACACCCGTCAAGTTTCGGGGGCGTTTGGGGTTCGGATGTCGCAGGTTGCCTATCTTCCCGCCGGCAAGCGGGAACAGACGAAGGTCCAGAACCGCCAGGCGATCCTGGATGCCGCGCGCGAGGTCTTCGGGGAACTGGGCTACGAAGGCGCGACGGTCCGGGACATCATCCGCCGCACGGGCCTCGCGGCCGGCACCTTCTACAATTACTACCGCTCGAAGGAGGAGGTCTTCGCCGCCCTCGCCGACGACGGCGCGCGCCGCTTCGCCCCGATCCTGAAAGCGCTCCGTGGCAAGGGCGGCGCGCTCGACACCTTCGTGCGCGACGCCATCCGCGCCTATTTCGAGTTCATGGCCGATGAGCACATCAGTTGGGCCGCCCGCCGCCCGGCCGGCGAGATGCAGCCCCACGTCCACGGCGAGACGCCGGAAATGGCCGCCGTGTTCGCCGAAGTGAAGGACGCCATCGAGAACGCGATCAACGAGGGCCGCGGGCCGATCTCCGATCCCGAATACATGGCGGCCGCCTGCATCGGCATCGCGCGCGAGGTCTGCGACAAGATGCTGATGCGCCGCCCCATCGACGTGGGCGCCGCCGCCGACTTCGCGTCCGAGATGATCCTGCACGGCCTGAAGGGCCTTCCGGGAGCCAAGTGCTGATGGCGTCTGCCGCCGCGCAGCGCCTGATCGTCCGCACCCTTCTGTCGCTGCCGGCGCCCTTGCTGCGCCTCATGTCGGGCGGCGGCGCGGTCTACAAGGGCGGCCGCACCCTCGACCCACGCCTGCAGTTCCTGGCCGCCCAGGCCCGCAAGGGCCCGGCCATGGAGACGCTCGCGCCCGATGAGGCCCGGCGCGGCGAGACGGCGGCCTTGGGCGCTCTGGCCGGGGAGCTGGAGCCTGGCGTCCGCTGGGAGCCGCTGAGCGTGCCCGGCGCGGCCGGGGACATCGCCGCCCGTCTCTACCGCCCGCAGGACCAAAACCCGTCGGCGCCGCTGATGGTATGGGCCCACATGGGCGGCGGCGTCATCGGCACGCTCGACACCAACCACTGCTTCTGCAGCCTGTTGGCGCGGATCACGCGCGCGCCGGTCCTTTCGGTCGACTACCGCCTGGCGCCCGAGCATCGCTTCCCGGCGGGGCTGGAGGACGTTCTCGCCGCCTACCGCTGGGCGCGGGACCATGGGACCTCGTACGGCGCGAGCGGCGTCGCCATCGGCGGCGACTCCATGGGAGGCAACTTCGCCGCCATCATCTGCCAGGAGCTGAAGCGGACCGGCGAGCCGCAGCCCAGGCTCCAGTTGCTCATCTATCCCTGCACCGACGTGGCCTCGCAGTCGCAATCCATGACCACCTACGCCGACGCCTTCCCGCTGAACCGCGCGATGATGGAGTGGTTCATGGGCCACTATCTGGGCCCGGACGACGACCCGGCGGCGGTACGGCTCTCCCCGCTGCGCGAGGTCGACCTCGCCGGCCTGGCCCCGGCCGTGATCGCCACCGCCGGCTTCGACCCCCTGGTCGACCAGGGCGAGGCGTACGCCAAGGCGCTGGACAAGGCTGGCGTGACGGTGCGGTACCGTTGCTACGACAGCCTCTCACACGCCTTCACGGCCTTCACCGGCGCGATCCCGGCGGCCGACGCCGCCTGCCGCGAGATCGCCGCCCTGGTGCGAGGCCTCTACGAGGAAACGGCCCAGACATGAGAGCGCTCGTCGTCGAGGAACTCCTGCCGGACTACGCCGGCGTCCATGTGAAGGAGATCCCGACGCCGCAGCCCGGCCCCGGCGAGGTGCGCGTAAAGATCCGCGCGGCTGCTGTGAACTTCCCCGACCTCATGCAGACCCGCGGCGAGCACCAGCACAAGCCGCCCCTGCCCTTCATCGGCGGCATGGAGATGGCCGGCGAGGTCGACGCCGTTGGCGAGGGCGTCACCGCCTTCAGGCCCGGGGACGAGGTCTGCTCCGGCGGGCGGGGTGTCTTCGCGGAGTATGCCGTCTTCCCAGCCGCGCAATTGCAGCGGAAGCCCAAGGGCCTCTCCTTCGCCCAGGCGGCGGGCTATCCGGTCGCCTACCTAACGGCGTACGTGGCGCTGAAGCGGTGCGCAGACGCGCAGCCCGGCGAGTGGGTGCTGGTCCACGGCGCGGCCGGCGGCGTGGGCCTGGCCGCCGTCGACTACGCGAAGGTGCTGGGCTGCAAGGTGATCGCCGCCTCGGCCTCGGACGAGAAGCTGGCGGTCATCGCCCGCGAATACGACGTGGACGCCACGGTCAATGTCACCGGCGGCTTCCGCGAACGGGTCAAGGAGATCACCGGCGGCCGCGGCGCGGACGTGATCTACGACCCCGTTGGCGGCGACGTCTTCGACGAGAGCATCCGCTGCATCGCCTTCGGCGGCCGCATCCTCTCCATCGGCTTCACCTCGGGCCGACTGCCGACGCTCCCGGTCAATATCGCCCTCATCAAGGGCTTCTCGGTCATGGGCGTGCGCGCCGGCGAATACGGCCGTCAGTTCCCCGAAAAGGGCCGCGAGAACAACGCCGCCATCTGGAAGCTGGCCGAGGACGGCCTCGTGAAGCCCCGCGTCGACCACGAGTACGCGCTCGACGACTGGCGAGAGGCCTACGAGACGCTGGCCCAGCGCAAGGTGGTCGGGAAGACGATCATTCGGCCGGATCTTTGATCATGGGCAAACCACGCACCCGCATCATGTATATCGAAGACAAGTCCGCGAGCCTGAACGGGGCTGCCCGGATCGGGCGCGTGACATTCTCCAAAACGGGCCAGTCCGTGACCTATCGTGGCCGCAACTTCCAAAAGCTGGGCGGCCGCGGCTTCAAGGCCAACTACTTTGACGTAGAGACCGGCGATCACTACTGGATATCGGGGCCTCGAAAGGATGGCGCCGACCGCCTCTATCCAGCCAGCTCCGTGCCGGTTGAGGTGGATGACGATGTGGCGGACGAGTATTGGACGCAGATTCGCGGCATGGCCGCCCTCATCAAGGCCTGACCGTCGATGACCATCGGCAGCGAAGAAGAACTGGAAAAGCTGAAGGCGGCGGGCCGGCTGGTGGCGCGGACGCTGAAGGCGATGGGCGAGGCGCTGGAGCCCGGAATCACCACCCGAGAGTTGGACCAGATCGGCCGGAAGATGCTGGAGGAGGCCGGTGCACGCTCGGCGCCCGAGCTGACGTATAATTTCCCCGGCGCCACCTGCATCTCGGTGGGGCCGGACGTGGCGCACGGCATTCCCGACGATCGGCAGGTGAAGGCCGGAGACCTCGTCAACATCGACGTCTCGGCCGAGTTGGACGGGTTCTTCGGCGACACGGGCGCATCCTTCGCCGTGCCGCCGGCAAGCAAGCGGGTCGAGCGCCTGTGCCGCGACGGCCGCCGCGCGCTGTGGACCGGCATCCGCGCGGTGCGCCCCGGCGCGGCGCTGAACGAGCCTGGGCGGCAGATCGAGGCTTTCGCGCGGAAGAACGGCTACAGCCTGGTCCGCAACCTCGCCAGCCACGGCGTCGGCGCCTCGCTGCACGAGGAGCCGACGGAGATCCCCACCTGGCACGAGCCGCGCGACCGACGCCGGATCACCGAGGGCCTGGTGTTCACCCTGGAGCCCTTCCTGTCGCTGGGCGCCGACTGGGTCGAAGACTCCAACAACGACGGCTGGACACTCAGCCCGCCCGGCGGCGAGCCCACCGTGCAGTACGAGCACACCCTGGTCGCCACGCGGAACGGCGCGATGGTGCTGACGCTGGCGGACTAGGCGGCCGGCAGGTGGTTGACAGCCTGCCGCCCTTCCACTATCCACCGCGCCTCGAATTTCGACCCCGGAGCTTTCGTCGTGAAGCGCACTTTCCAACCGTCTCGCCTCGTGCGCGCGCGCCGTCACGGCTTCCGTCTTCGCATGTCCACGAAGAACGGCCAGAAGATCCTGGCGCGCCGCCGCGCCAAGGGCCGCAAGCGCCTGAGCGCCTAGCCTCGGGCTAGCCGCGAGGTGTCCGTATGACGGACGCCGCCCCGCTCATCCAAAAACTGACGAAGCGCAGCGAGTTTCTCGCCTGCGCGCAGGCCCCCTCGTGCGCGAAGGGGGCCGTCGTCGTTCAGGCCCGGCCGCGCGCCGACGAGAGCGCGCTGATCCGCGTGGGCTTCACCGCCACCAAGCGCATCGGCGGCGCCGTCGAGCGCAATCGCGCCAAGCGCCGGATGCGCGAGGCCGCCCGCGCCGTCCTTCCCGAATTCGCCGTTCCCGGCGTCGACTATGTGATCATCGCCCGCGGAGGCGTGCTGAAGCGCCCCTGGGCCCGTTTGCTTGACGATGTGAAAAGCGCGCTGTTAAGGCTCGCGGCCGAACGCGCGGCCCCCCAAGTCTAGACGGCCCCGCCCCTTCCTCCTCGACGGAAACCTGCGTCCCCGCTCATGAGAGACGACAACACCCGCAACACGATCATCTTCTTCGTGTGCGCGGCCCTCCTGCTCCTGGTCTACCAGGTGTTCGTCATGGAGCCGCAGCAGAAGCGGCTCGCGGCCGAACGCGCGCGCCAGGCGCCGCCCGCGGCCACCAGCACGACCGGCGCGGCCGGTCCGCTCGCGCCGCAGGTCCCCGTCGCCGTGACGCGTCAGGCGGCCATCACGGCCAGCCCCCGCGTGCCGATCACGACGCCGTCGCTGAAGGGCTCGCTGTCGCTGAAGGGCGGCCGCGTCGACGACCTCTACCTCGTGAAGTACCGCGAGACGCTGGACAAGAATTCGCCGCCCGTCGAGCTGCTGCGTCCGGAAGGCGCCCAATTCGCCCAGTTCGCCGAAGTCGGCTGGGTCGGCGCCAACATCCCCGGCCTGCCTGGCCCGAACACAATGTGGACCCTCAGCCAGGGCTCGGTCCTGGCTCCGGGCCAGCCAGTGACCCTCACCTACACGAACGGTCAGGGCCTGACCTTCACCCGCGTCGTCGCCGTCGATGACAAGTACATGTTCACGGTCACCGACACCGTGGCCAACACCGCGGGCCAGCCGGTGACGCTGGCGCCCTACGGC
Organism: Phenylobacterium sp.; assembly: GCF_024508875.1. Classification (GTDB taxonomy): domain Bacteria; phylum Pseudomonadota; class Alphaproteobacteria; order Caulobacterales; family Caulobacteraceae; genus Phenylobacterium. Next base: position 5,278 of record NZ_JANINU010000042.1, on the reverse strand, counting down.
TCGGTGCAGCGCCAGGGCGTGCCGGCGACGCTCGGCAAGAGCGGCGTGGTGCACGAGGGCGGCATGGGCTGGCTCGAGAAGCGCCGCCCGATCAAGTACGCCAAGTGGCAGAAGGACGGCACCAGCCCCACCTACACCGCCACCGGCGGCTGGATCGGCATGTCCGACCACTACTGGCTGACCGCGGTGATCCCGGCCCAGAACGAGCAGATCCAGGGCCAGTACCGCCTGACCAAAACCCCGGGCGTGAACCTGCTCGACGCCAATTTCGTCGGCCAGGCCAAGTCGATCGGCGCCGGGCGCCAGATCACCCACACCACCCGCATCTTCGCCGGCGCCAAGCAGAACCCGGTGCTGAAGGACTACCAGGACAAGCTGGGCGTCGCGCACCTGGACGAGGCCATCGACTGGGGCATGCTGTGGTTCATCACCCGGCCGATCTTCCAGTTCCTGGCCTTCCTCTACGGCCATGTCGGCAACTTCGGCGTCGCCATCCTGATCCTTACCGTCGTCGTCCGCCTCGTCTTCTTCCCGCTTGCGAACAAGCAGTACGAGTCGATGACCAAGATGAAGAAGGTGCAGCCCGCGATGGAGGAGCTGCGCAAGAAGTACGCCGACGACCCGGCCAAGCAGCAGCAGGAGCTGCTCGCGCTCTATCAGCGCGAGAAGGTCAACCCGCTGGCCGGCTGCCTACCCATCTTCCTGCAGATCCCGGTCTTCTTCGCGCTGTTCAAGACGCTGCAGCTCGAGATCGACATGCGGCACGCGCCGTTCGTCGGCTACATCAAGGACCTGTCGGCGCGCGATCCCACCACCATCTGGAACCTGTTCGGCGCTATACCGTGGGATCCGGCCAGCGCGCCGTTCATCGGCACGCTCCTGGGAACCAGCCTGCACATCGGCATCCTGCCGATCCTCTACGGCTTCACCACCTGGCTCACCACCTCGATGAGCCCGCCGGCGCCCGATCCGATGCAGCAGCGGATCTTCCAGCTCATGCCGATCCTGTTCACCTTCATCATGGCCCAGTTCGCCATCGGCCTGCTGGTCTACTACACGTGGTCGAACATCCTGACGGCCATCCAGCAGTACGTGATCATGCGCCGTTTCAAGGTGGACAACCCCATCGACCGCCTGATCGGCCGCCTGACCGGACAGGGCAAGGCGGTCGGGTGAGCGAGGGGCCGAAAGCGCCTGCGGCCGACGCCCCCTTCGACGCCGAGGCGCTGGAGCGGGCTCGGGTCTTCTTTGCCCATCCCGTCCGCTTCCTGATGGGCGCGGTGGCGATGGACGGCCTGCCGCCCGCCGACCTGCCCGAGGTGGCGTTCGCCGGCCGCTCCAACGTGGGCAAATCCTCGCTGATCAACGCCGTGACGGGGCGCCTGCACCTGGCGCGCGCCTCCACCGCGCCGGGCCGCACGCGCGAGCTCAATTTCTTCATCGCCGACGAGACCCTGCGCCTCGTCGACCTGCCCGGCTACGGCTTCGCCAAGGTGGGCCGCGGCGAGAAGAACAAGTTCCAGAACCTGGGCCGGGCCTACCTGCGGGGGCGCCCGAACCTCAAGCGGGCCTACCTGCTAATCGACAGCCGGCATGGGCTCAAGGATGTGGACCTGGAGGCCATGGAGGCCTTCGACCTCGCCGCCGTCAGCTACCAGATCGTGCTGACCAAGGCCGACAAGCTGAAGCCGCGCGACGTCGCTCAGGTGACGGCCGAGACGGTCCGAAAGATCGCCAGGCGGCCTGCCGCCTTCCCGCGCGTGATCGCCACCTCGGCCGAGAAGGGGACCGGCATCCCCGAACTGCGCGCCGAGATCCTGGAGGCCTGCGCGGTCTAGCCGTCCCCAGCGTCACCCGGCTAACTGGCGGCGGAATCCAGGGATCCGCCATGATCGACACCGCCACCCGCCCCGTCTTCGACGAAGAGCTGAACCTATTCCGCGACCAGGTGCGCAAGTTCTACGACCGCGCGCTGTGGCCCAACCTCGACCGCTGGGAAGAGGACGGCATCATCGGGCGCGACTTCTGGCTGGCCTGCGGCGAGGCGGGCATCCTCTGCCCCGGCGTGCCGGCCGAATACGGCGGCCTGGGGCTCGACTTCCGCTACAACGTGGTGATCTCGGAAGAGCTGTTCTACGCAGGCTCCTCGTCGGGGATCACGCTGCAGTCCGACATCGTCGCCGACTACCTGATCAACTACGGCTCGGAAGAGCAGAAGCAGCAGTGGCTGCCCAAGATGGTCTCGGGCGAGGCGATCACCGCGATCGCCATGACCGAGCCGGGCGCCGGCTCCGACCTGCAGGGCGTGCGCACCACCGCCCGCCGCGAGGGCAACGAGTACGTCGTGAACGGCTCGAAGATCTACATCACCAACGGCCAGAGCGCCGATCTGGTGATCGTGGTCGCCAAGACGGACCCGAACGCCCGCTCGAAGGGCATCTCGCTGATCCTTGTGGAAGCGACACGCGAAGGCTTCAAGCGCGGCCGCAACCTCGACAAGATCGGGCAGCATTCCGCCGACACCTCGGAGCTGTTCTTCGAGGACGTGCGCGTGCCGATCACCAACTGCCTGGGCGAAGAGGGCAAGGGGTTCGCCTACCTGATGAACCAGCTGCCGCAGGAGCGCCTGGGCATCGCGGTGCAGGCCCAAGGCGCCGCCCAGCGCGCCTTCGACGAAGGAGTGAAGTTCACCAAGGAGCGCAAGGCGTTCGGCCAGACCGTCTTCGACTTCCAGAACACCCGCTTCACCCTGGCCGGCCTGAAGGCCAAACTGCAGGCCGGCTGGGCTCACCTGGACTGGGCCATCGCCCGACACCTCGAAGGCAAGCTCACGGCCGCCGAGGCTTCGGCGGCGAAGCTGTTCCACACCGAGCTGCAGTGGGAGATCTGCGACGCTGCGCTCCAATTGCACGGCGGCGCCGGCTACATGAACGAGTATCCGATCGCCCGCCTCTGGCGCGACGCCCGCGTGCAGCGGATCTACGGCGGCACCAGCGAGATCATGAAGGAAGTGGTGGCGCGCACCCTATAGCTGCGCTTTGTCACCAACCTGACGCAACAAGCGCGGCCGTGCGGCGTTCCTGAGGTGTGACACCTCGGGATGCCGCCGACATGGAAAAGACCGCCATCGCGCTCGAACGCCGGGACGGGACGCGCACGATCGTCCGTCGGGCCAACCGCCTGCTCACCGCGCTGTCGCCCCGCGACTTCGCGATCCTCGAGCCGCACCTGGAACTCGTGGACCTGCCACGCGGCCGGGTGCTGTTCGAGCCGGGCGATGACGTGGTCACCACCTACTTCCCGTGCCACCGGACCATGGTCTCCCTCCTTATCGCCACGCGCGACGGCCGTGAGGTGGAGGCGGCCACGATCGGCCGGGAAGGCGCCGTCGGCGGCATCGTCAGCGAGGGCCACAAGCCCGCCTACGGCCGCGCCGTGGTGCAGATCGCCGGACAGGCTCTGGCCATCCCCACCAGCCATCTGGAGGCGGCGAAGACCGGCTCGGCCCGGTTCGGCGACCTCTTCTCGCGCTACGCCGACGCCCTGCTCGCCCAGATGATGCAGTCGGTGGCCTGCAACGCCCTGCACCGCACGGAGGAGCGCTGCTGCCGTTGGCTGCTCGCCGCCCACGACCGGGCCGGCGACACGATGATCCACCTGACCCAGGAGGCGCTGGCGGAGATGCTGGGCGTCCAGCGCACCACCGTGACCGCTGTCACCGGCGTGCTGCAGGACCGCGGTCTGATCCGCACTCACCGCGGCCGGATCGAGGTCCTGGACCGACCCGCGCTCGAACGCGCCGCCTGCGAGTGCCACGCGGCGGTCGAGGCCCACTTCGTCCGGCTGCTGCCCGAGGTGGCGGATTAGCGCTTCACCACCTCGCCGCCCTTCATCACGAACACCGGCTTCTCCAGGACCGTGACGTCGCTGAGCGGGTCGCCCGAGACGCCGACGAGGTCGCCCCAGAAGCCCTTGCCCACCTGGCCCACGTCCTTGTCCCAGCCCAGCGCTTCGGCGGCGTTGACGGTGGCCGACTGGATCGCCTGCAGCGGCGTGGCGCCGAAGCGCACCATCACCGCGAACTGCTTGGCGTTCAGCCCGTGAGGATACACGCCGGCGTCGGTGGAATAGATCATCCGCGCCCCGGCCTTCAGCGCCTTGCGGTAGTTCTCGCGCTGGATGCCGCCGATCTCCCGGTCCTTGCGCAGGTTGTCCTCCAGCTCGCCGTTCTTCTTGCCCTCCGCCTGGGTGTAGTCGGTGTTGTAGATGTCGAAGCCCAGCCAGGTCCCCCTCTGGACCGCCAGCTTGACGCCCTCGTCGTCGATCAGGCTGACGTGCTCGATGGTGTCGATGCCGGCGCGGATGGCGTCCTTGATGCCCGGCGCGCCGTGGGCGTGGGCGGCCACCTTCATGCCCGCCATGTGCGCCTCGTCGGCGATCGCCTTCATCTCCTCGTAGGTGAGCTGCTGGGCGCCGGGTTCGTCGCCGCGGGAGAAGACGCCGCCGGTCGCGCAGATCTTGATCGAGCGGGCGCCGTATTTGCGCTGGGTTCGCACCTGCTTTCGGCCCTCGTCCGGGCTGTCGACGAGCGCGGGGCTCTTCTCATCCATCGACGGCGGGAAGAAGGTCTCGTCGCAGTGCCCGCCGGTGGCGCCCAGCGCATAGCCCGAGGCCATGATCCGGGGCCCCACGATCCAACCCTCGTCGATCGCCTCGCGGATGCCGACGTCGGCGTAGAAGGCCGTACCGACATTGCGCACGGTCGTGAAGCCCGCCTCCAGCGTGGTCTTGGCGTTGGCCACGCCGACGGCGGTCCAGAAGCTGTCGGTGAACTCATAGGGGCGATAGCCGCCGTACTTGCCCGCGCTGGTCAGGTGGACGTGCATGTCGATCAGGCCCGGCAGCAGGGTCACGCCGGGCAGCGACACCTGTTCGGCGCCGGCCGGCACGGCGTCGCCCGCCCTGCCGACCGAGACGACGCGGCCGTCCTCGATGATCACCAGCGGCTTTTCCACGTACTTGCCGGTCTTGGTGTCCAGCAGGCGGTCGGCGGTCACCGCCACCGTCTTCGCCTGCGCTCCACCCGTCAGCATCGCCGCGGCCAGCGCCGCCCCCAGAACCACGCGCATCCCGAACTCCTCCGATTGTGACGCTTTGACTATCACGGGCTTCGGCGGATGACAGGGGCGCCCTCGTCCGCTATCGGACCCCCGCAAGTTTCGAAGGACGGTGCATTGAGCCAGGACGTGGAAGAGCAGGGCTGGGCGACGGCGAAGAC
>NZ_JANINU010000041.1 GCF_024508875.1 Phenylobacterium sp. | reverse complement strand
GGGCGGGTTCGAGCCCGCCCGGGCCGCCGCGACGCCGGAAGCGGCGCGCGAGGTCCAGCAGGCGAGGATCGTGCTCGACCTTCGGGTACTGTTCGCGCCTCAGCGAGCGCTCGATCTCGGCCCGTCGCTTGTCCATGGCCGCATCATAGCACGGCAAGGCTGAAGCGCGGACGCCCGCCCTTCCCGCGCAGTTCCGCAGGCCGCCGGCCGGCGGCGGGCGGTGGTTTCGTGCGTTCAGAACAGCAGCGGCAGGGCCACCACGGCGGCGACGCCGATCACGTTCCAGGCCACGATCCGCGCCGCGGCGCGGCGGCGATTAGGTGACGGGCGGACCTGGCGTCGGGGGGGCGGCGGCAGGTCGCTGGTCGCCACGACGCGGTACGCGCCTTCGATGATTTCGGGAATCGCCATCGCCCTCTCCGCTCGTCCGAATACCCAAGCCTAGGACGCGCCGCGGGGCGGGTTTGCGACATGGCGGAGGAGATTTTGTGGGGAGGGGGTGGAGGGGGGCGCGGTCGCGCGAGACTGCGGATCGGGTGGCGACAGGGTCGGCGGGCTGATAGACGGCCGCCGTTTCCGTCGGGAGGTCGAGGATGCCGTTCAGCCGTATGCGCGAAACCCTGCGGATCGCGTCCCTGCAGTATTCCACGCCCGAGCAGTTCCTGCTGAACGCCGCGGACTATGGGGTGGTGAGCGCACGGCCCGCCGCGGACGCGGGCGTGACGTTCCGGGGCCAGCCGGCCGAGCCGTGGTTCGAGGGGGTTCCCGTCAAGCCCTCCTCGCTGGGGGATGGGAAATCGTGGCTGCTGGTCCGCGCGCAGAAAGCCAACGACCTGCAGCCCATTCCGGTCTGACGCGTCGGCGGCCGGGCCGGGTCCGCAAAGGCGGAGTCAGCTTGCGCTGGCGGGGCGCTGGCGGCGGGCGCGGACGGTGTGGCCCATGAGGCCGAAGCCGAGGATCATGAGCGCCCAGCTCGCCGGCTCGGGGACGGCGGCCTGGGCCTCGAAGCCGCGGACGAAGTCGAAGCCGGTGTCGGGGCTGACCGCGGTGTAGTCGGTGATCTCCTGGCCGGCGACGACGAGCTTGCTGATGCCCTGCCAACTGACGGTGTGCCCCAGGTCGCTGGTGAAGACGGCAGAGTTCGGGCCGAAGCCGCCGGCGGAGGCGGACGCGATGGTCTCGACGCGCAGGATGACGTTGGCGGCCTGGCCGAAGACAACGTCGAAGGTGACGGTGCGCAGGCCGAAGGCGGACCCCGAGGTGATGAACCCGTTCGTGGCGTTCCCCTGGCTGGAGTACGCATCGACGTAGGACTGGCCGTTCAACGCCGTCGTGGCGCGCCAGAACACCGAGCCGCTCCAGAAGTCGCCGCTGTAGACGCCGCCGGCCGAGCCGTTGACCAGGATGTCGGCGGTGATCGTCGCGACCGTACCGTCGGCGAAGGCGTTCGAGCGCAGGAGGAAGGTGTCGTTGTATTCGGCGTAGGCGCTGGACGTGCCGGACGCGGAGGTGCAGCAGCCGGGGGCGAAGGCCTCGGCGCTGCCGGTGGAAAAGGCGTGGACCGCGCCCACCTGCGCCTGGGCGGACGAGGAACTGGAGGCCCGCGCCGACTGGTCGAAGGCCCGGTCGGTGGCGCTGTAGGACGACGTCTGGGCCGGCGCGTCGGAGCGGATGTTCTTGGGATCGCCCGGTCCCGGCGTCTGGATCGTGCCGGAGTCGGCCGTGGTGCCGACGATGAAGAGGGCCGCGTCCGCCGGGGACGCCGACAGGGCGCCGACCACCAGCGCCACGACAGGCGCGATCGCGCCGAACTTGTGCCGAACCAACACTCTACGTCCCCATGAGCCCTGCGGGCCGCAGGCGGCCCCTCGCCCAAAATGAGCACCCGGCGGGGCCGCGCGATCAATAGTACGAACATCCTACGCGCTTGCCGCCTTGACACGGGGCCGGCGCCTCCGTTGGCTCGGAGGCGTGAGCATCAGCGTTCCAAGGCGCGTTCAGGAGGCGGTCGCGGAGATCTATCGCGGCATCCTCCACAGCCCCATCGAGACATTCAAGGAGACCACCCTCCAGGGGATCGGCGCGCTGCTGCCGTACACTTCCGCGGTCTGGGGCTCCGGGGTCCATTCCAGCAACGAGATGCTGGGCATGAGCTCGGTGGGGCAGCCGCTGGAGGGGCTGCTGAGCTACGCCGCGCGGTGGCAGTCGGAGGACTTCGTGCGCGCCGCAGCGGTGGCCCGCCCGGGCGTGGCGCTGCGCAACGAGGACGTCATGCCCCTCGCCGACTACCACCGGACGCCGATCTACCGCGAGTTTTCCCGACCGAGCGGCATCGAGCACGCGCTGATGATCGTCGAGCACAACGCCGTCACCGACCTGGCGGAGATCGTCGCCCTGTTCCGTTCGGACCCGGAGGCGCCGTTCGGGGACGAGGAGAAGGCGCTGCTCGAGCACCTGGCGCCGCACATGGTGGCGGCGTGGCGGCAGTCGCAGCTCGCGCACCACTATCGCGCGGCCGTCGCCAGCCCCGGCATCGGGCTGGCCGGCCACGAAAGCTATGCGGTGACCGACGACCGGGGACTGGTGCATGCGGCGGGCGAGCACTTCTGCCTGGCGCTGCTGGACGTTTCGCCCGGCTGGGTCGGCCCGCGCCTGCCGGCGGCGTTGCAGGACCTCGTCGGCGGCGGCCGCGCCGCCTTACAGATCGGCGACTACGAGTTCACCGTCCGGCGCGCGAACGAGCGGCGGCTGTTCGCCGTCTCGCGGCAGGTGGGCGCCTTCGGCCTGACGCCGGCGGAGACGCGCGTGGCCCGGCTCTATGCGGAGGGGCTCTCGCAGCGGGACATCGCCCTTCGGCAGGGTGTCAGCGCGGCCACCGTCCGCAACCAGATCGCGTCCGTCTATCTGAAGCTGGACGTGCACTCGAAGCTGCAGCTCCTGCGGGCGCTGAACCACGACGGCTGAAGGCCCGAGCGCCGGCGGCGCGGCCGCCTCAGCCGATGGTGTCGCCTTCGGCGCTCTCGCCGGGGGCGGCGGCGGTCGGAGCCTGGCGCAGGGTCTGGCGCTCGTCGGCTTCCGGGCCGAGGGCGCGCTGGGCGCGGTCGCGGTCGGCGGGGGATGGCGGCGTGGCCGCTGGGGCGCGGCGCCGCGGACCGACCGCGGGCGGAGCGGGCTCCAGGTCGAGGGCCCTGCGGTTCTGTTCGCCCATGGGGTTCCTTTCGCGGCGGGCTGGCGTCGATGCGGGAACGCGGGCGGCGGAGAATGGGTCCGGGGCGCTGCGGCGGGTTGATCGGCGCTGCCGGCGCGGCGCATGGTGGCGCGTGGCTCCCGCAGAACAGCTTCGGCGCGCCGTCGCTTGTGTAGCGATCCTGAACCTAGCCTATTTCGGCGTGGAACTGAGCGTGGCGCTGAGGATCGGGTCGGTCTCGCTGCTGGCCGACAGCGCCGACTTCTTCGAGGACGCGGCGGTCAACCTGCTGATCTTCGCCGCGCTGGGCTGGTCGGCGCGGGCGCGCGCCCGGGCGGGCATGGCGATGGCCGGAGTGCTACTGATTCCGGCGCTCGCGTTCCTCTGGACGCTCTACCGGAAGCTGGCCGACCCGGCGGCGCCCGACGCGCTGCAATTGGGGCTGACAGGGACCGGGGCGCTGGTCGTAAACCTCGGGTGCGCCTTCCTGCTGGCGCGCCACCGGACGCAGGCCGGCAGCCTGACGAAGGCGGCCTTCCTGTCGGCCCGCAACGACGCCTACGCCAACCTCGCCATCATCGCCGCAGGGCTCGCCACCGCCCGCTGGCCGTCGATCTGGCCGGACGTGGTGGTGGGACTGGGCGTGGCGGCCATGAACCTGGACGCGGCGCGCGAGGTCTGGACCGCGGCGCGCGAGGAGCACACGGAGGCGCCGAGGGCCTGAGGGCCGCGGGCGCGCGCCGGGCGGGCCGTCAGCCGAAGGGATCCGCATCGTCGAAGAGCGAACGGCCGGCCACAATGGGCAGCATCGGAGCCGCCGGGTCGGAATAGACGAAAGGATCCGGCGCGGGTTCGCCGGGCGCAGGTTCGCCCGCAGGACCTTCCACGGCAGACGGCGCGTCGACCTCAGGCGCGGGCGGGACGTCGTCGTCCGCCGGCGGAGCCTGCCCGGCGGCCGGCGGCGGCGCGGAGGGGACGTAGCCGGCGAGCTTGCCGTGGGCGTTGTACCAGTAGTCGGCGTAGTCCTCGGGCGTGTTCCCGCCGACGCGCTGGACCCAGGCGTCGGAATGGCGGTCGTTGCCGGCGCCGTAGTACTCGGTGAAGAAGGCCTGGAAGACGTCGGGCCGGTCGGCGAGGATCTTCGCCAGCGGCACGCCGTCGAAGGTGGTGCGGCCGGCGACGACGGCTTCGGCTCCTTCCAGCGGGGCGCCCTGCGCCGACGGCGCGCCGGGGGTATAGCCCTGCCAGGCGCCGTAGGTCTTGTACCAGTAGCGTGCGTAGTCCTCGGGCGTGGCGCCGCCGACGCGGTCGATCCAGGCGTCGGAGTTGCGGTCGTTGTTCGGGCCAAAATACTCGCGATAGAACGCCGCGTAGACGTCGGGACGGTCGCGCAGGATCTGGGCGGGATCGACGTGCTCGCCGGCGGGAATGGCCCAGGGCGAGGTCCAGGCCGGCGGATCATCCTCCCCGGCGAACGCAGCGGCCGGCGGCTCGGGCAGAGCGTCGTCGGGCTTAGCATCGTCAAGGGACGGCGGCGCAAGCTGCGGGTCCGCGGATTGCGCGGGCACCCTCTCTTCCGCCGCAGGCTCCTCGGCGGCCGCCGGCGTCCGAGTGTCGGCAGCCAACAGGATGCGGCCGGCGAGGTGAAGATCCAGCTCGCCATCGGCGTCGGCCAGCGCCCGGAAGTCCAGGACAGGGTCCAGGGTGTCGTCGCGCAAGATCAGCTCCCAACTCTCCTCGTATTGAGGCGGGAGGATCACGACCGCGTGGCGGCGGGCAATTGTAAGAAATTTATAAGCGCGCGCGAGAACCTGCGCGGACCTCTTGGTTTAGCCGGCCGCGGTGTCCGGTGATGGGGCGAGAAGGTGGAGGTTGCGGGCGCGCAGCTCGGCGGCCGCCTCGTCGTAGAGGAATGGCAGGAAGGCGTAGCGGATGCCGCGGGTGACGGGCGTGGCCTCATGCAGGAGGCTGCAGGAGAAGACCACGGCGCCGCCGGTGGGCGGGCGATATGTGCGCGAGCCGAACTCCGGGAAACGCAGGTCGCCGCCCTCGAATGCCTCGGCGTTGAGGTTGATGGAGACGGCGAACCGGCGGTGGGCGGTGCCGCCGGTCGTGTTGTCGCGGTGAGCGCGGAAATAGCCGCCCTCCTCCGCGTCGTAGCAGGCGACGATGAAGCGCTCGACGCGGGTCGCCTTGAACTGGAAGGCCTTCTCGATCTCGGGCAGCAGCCTGCGAGCGAGGCGGCCGCGGACCTCAGCCAGAAGGCCGGGCTCCTCGATTACCGCGTCGCGGCGCTTCTTGAAGGCGTCGAGCACGCCGATGGTCCGGCCGCCACGCTCGCGCATGACGCCCGAGGGGACACCGCCCTGGGCCTGGTAGAGGCCGATCAGCCTGCGGCAGAGGTCGGGCTCGAACACACGGGGCACGATCAGGACCGGCGCCGAGAGCGGCACGCCCGCGTGGTCGTCCGGCGCGCCGAGGCGGATCAGACCCGCCAGCGTGCGGGCGCCCTCAGCGAGCGGCGCGGTCCCCAGGACGCGCATGGAGGGATCGAGGACCACCCACTGGGGGACCACGTGGCCGGCGGCGTCCTCGGCGTGGAAGAGGCGGCGGATATCGCCGGTCCAATCGCCGAACCAGCGCAGGGGCGGACGGTCGCCCTCGCGGGCGCGGTACGACGCTTCGTCAGGCAGGACGCCGAAGAAGATGCGCTGGTCATCGGCGAACGCGGCCCGGTGCTGCAGGACCAGTTCGATGGCCTGGTCGCGCTCCGGACCGGGCGGGGGCAAGAAGGCGAGCAGCACGTAGCGGCCGCCCAGGCTGCTGAAGGCGAACTCCGGGTTGACGTGCGAGGGCGCGGTGAACATCGGGGCCGGCGCGCCGGCGAGCAAGGCCATGGAATCTCTCGGCAGGACGTCGGGTGCGGAGGCGCGGCTCTCGGGCCTGGGAGTGGGGGGCTCCAGCGGATCGGATGGGGGCCGGACCGCTCGAACAGGCGCGCGCCTCCGCGGCCATGTGATGGAGTCGCCGCGGCCTTGGCGGCAAGTATATGAAACCTATAAACTCCGATCGCGCCCGGGCCGGCTATGAGCGTCGAGAACTGGCGTACAGGACCCGCGTTGCCGCCCCAGCTCCGAACCTTGCTGCGATATGCCGGCGCGGTCGCCATCGTGGCGGCGGCCAGCCTGCTCGCGGACACGTTCTCGCGGCTGACCGGGACGAGCCGGCTGACCAGCATCTTCCTGTCGAGCGTGCTGCTGGCGGCGTTCTACCTGGGCGTGGGGCCGGGCTATCTGGCGGCGGCTACGGCGCTGGTGGCGCACCTCTACCTTGTGGACCCGCCGTACAAGTTCTCGCTGGGCTCGATCGACGAGATGAACGCGCTGTTGCTGTTCACGGCCGCCTCGTTGCTGACCTGCCTGCTGGCGGGGCGGGTGCGGGAGGAGCGGCGGGTGACCCAGGCGCGGTCCCGGGCGAACGCCTTCCTGCTGGAGGCTACGCGGGAATTCTCCGCGATGTCGGACGAGGCGCTGATCCGGCAGCGGCTGGCGGAGCGGCTGGGCGTGCTGGCCAGCGGCGAAGCGGTGGTGGAGGACGACGCCGACGGCCAGGAGGCGGCGGCGCGGAGGGCGGACGGCTGGACATTCCGGGCCTTGGGGGTCGGGGGGCAGACGTTCGGGGCGGCGGGCTGGCGCGGCGCGGCGCGCAGCCGCGAGGACGAGGCGGCGCTGGACCTGCTGACCGACACCGGCGCGGCGGCCATCGCCCGGGCGCGGCTGGCCGCGGCGAAGACCGAGGCCGAGACGCGGGCCCGGACCGAGGACCTGCGCAACGCCCTGCTCTCCTCGGTGTCCCACGACCTGCGGACGCCGCTGGCCACGATCCTGGGCTCGGCCAGCAGCCTGCGCCGGTTCGCGGAGACCTTCGACCTGGAGACACGCCGCGACCTGGCGGCGACCATCGAGGAGGAGGCGGCGCGCCTGGACGCCTTTGTCTCCAACCTGCTGCAGATGACCCGGCTGGAGGCGGGGGCGGCGCCGTTCCGACGGTTCGGGTTCAGCCTGTCGGAGGCGGTGCGGGCGACCGTCGCACGGCGGGTCCGCGGCCAGGCGCCGGCGGTGGACGTCCAGGTGGAGCCCAGCCTGCCCGAGGCCTCTGGCGACCCGGCGCTGTTCGAGCAGGCCCTGGGCAACGTGGTCGACAACGCCCTGCGCTACGCCGGCGCGGCGGGTCCGGTGCGCATCCACGTCGGGCGGCGGGGGGATCGTCTGTGCGTGACGGTTCAGGACCAGGGCGCGGGCGTGGACGAGCCGGACCTGGAGCGCATCTTCGAGAAGTTCTTCCGCACCTCGTCGGCCGAGAAGCAGAGCGGCACCGGGCTGGGCCTGGCCATCAGCCGCGGCCTGATGGAAGGCATGGGCGGGACCGTGCGGGCCGCCCGCGGCGAACGCGGCGGACTGCGCGTGGACCTGGAACTCCCGACGGCGGCGGCATGACCGAGACCACCACCATCCTGCTGGTCGACGACGAGCCGCAGATCGCCCGCTGGCTGAACCCCTCGCTGCGGGCCGCCGGCTACGCGGTCGACAACGCCGAGACCGGGACCGCCGCCCTGGCGCGCGCCGCGGCGGGGCCGTGCGAGCTGATCCTGCTGGACCTCGGCCTGCCCGACATGGACGGCAAGGACGTGATCGCCCGGGTGCGCGAGTGGTCGGAAATGCCAATCATCGTGCTGTCGGCCCGGGACCAGGAGGCGGAGAAGGTGACGGCGCTGGACCTGGGAGCCGACGACTTCGTCAACAAGCCCGTCGGGATCGACGAACTGCTGGCGCGGATCCGGGCGAGCCTGCGCAACCGCGCCCGGCGCGCGACCCAGGCGCCCGTCTTCCGTTCCGGCGACCTGGAGATCAACCTGGCGGCCCGCCGGGTGAAGGTGGAAGGCGAGGAGATGCGCCTGACACCGCGCGAGTACGACCTGCTGAAGGCGCTGGCGCGGCACGCGGGCATGGTGCTGACCCACGCCCAGATCATCGCGCTGGTCTGGGGCCCGGACGCCTCGGTGGAGGCCCAGCACGTGCGGGTGCTGATGGCGCAGCTTCGCAACAAGATCGAGGCCGACCCCTCGAACCCGCGACTACTGCTGACCGAAACCGGCGTGGGCTATCGCCTTCGCAGCGACGACGACGGGTGAAGGGCACGCGGCGGCCGCCAAGCACAACCAGAGGGCGACACAATCTCCCGTAAGTCTGACGCGACGCCAATTAAGCATATTCGGGAAGTCGTTAGGTAAATCTACTTATAGACCTAATTATCGAATACCCCGTTTTGGGTACCAATACTCCCGATCGAGCGAGCGAAATGTCGCAAGCGCCAGAGCGGTTAGGATGCAGTTAAGCACCTTCCGCAAAACGTCGTTCACGTTGCAATCAAGCAAGAAACGGCAAGGAGCTCAGACGTGATCGGCATGGGTAAGGCGGGCCAGGCGGCGCCGCATCTGGTTCTGGACGCGTTGAGCCGTTCGCTGGCGATCATCGAGTTCGACCCGAAGGGCAACATCCTGACGGCGAACGAGAACTTCTGCGAGGCGATGGGCTATTCCCTGTCGGAGATCCAGGGCCGCCACCACAGCCTGTTCGTCGATCCGGAAGAGGTGAAGCAGCCCGCGTACGCCGCTTTCTGGCAGAAGCTGGCGCGCGGCGAGTTCGACGCGCAGGAATACCGCCGGCTGGGCAAGGGCGGGCGCGACGTGTGGATCCAGGCCTCGTACAACCCCGTGAAGGGCCGCGCCGGACGCGTCATCAAGGTGGTCAAGGTGGCCGCCGACATCACCGGCGAGAAGGCCAAGACGATGGACTTCGAGGCCCGCATGTCGGCGCTGTCGCGCGCGCAGGCGGTGATCGAATTCGCGACCGACGGCACCATCCTGTCGGCCAACGAGAACTTCCTGAAGACCCTCGGCTATTCACTCGACGAGATCGTCGGCAAGCGCCACAGCATGTTCGTGGAAGCGGACTATGCGAGATCGCCCGAGTACGCCGACTTCTGGCGGCGCCTCAACGCCGGGCAGTTCGTGGCCGACGAATTCAAGCGGATCGGCAAGGGCGGCAAGGAGGTCTGGATCCAGGCGTCCTACAATCCCGTGTTCGACTTCAAGGGCCAGGTCACCAAGGTCGTGAAGTACGCGACGGACGTCACGGGCCGGGTCAGGGCCGTCAACGAGATCGGCAACGGCCTGTCTCACCTGGCGCGGAACGACCTCACCCATCTGATCAACGAGCAGTTCGAGCCGACGTTCGAACCGCTTCGCAAGGACTACAACACCGCCGCGAGCTCTCTGCGCGAGGCGATGGCCGGCATCGGCGGGGCGACCCACGCGGTGACCGCCGGCGCCGACGAGATCGCGCGCGCCTCCGACGACCTTTCCCGCCGCACCGAGCAGCAGGCGGCGAGCCTGGAGGAGACGGCGGCGGCGCTGGACGAGATCACCGCCGCGGTGAAGCGCAGCGCCGAGGGCGCGCGGGCCGCCACCGGAGCCGCATCCGCCGCTCGCGAGGAGGCCACCCGTTCGGGCGCCGTGATGCAGGACGGCGTGCAGGCCATGGCCGAGATCGAGGCCAGCTCGCGCCAGATCACCCAGATCATCGGCGTGATCGACGAGATCGCCTTCCAGACTAACCTGCTGGCGCTGAACGCCGGCGTCGAGGCCGCCCGGGCCGGCGAGGCCGGGAGGGGCTTCGCCGTGGTCGCCCAGGAAGTCCGCGCGCTGGCCCAGCGTTCGGCCGAGGCCGCCAAAGAGATCAAGACGCTGATCTCGAACAGCACCAACCAGGTGGAGCGCGGCGTGCGGCTGGTGGGCGAGACCGGCGAGGCGCTGACCAGCATCGTCACCAGGGTCACGGAAATCGACCGGCTGATCGCCGAGATCGCCCAGTCGTCGCAGGAGCAGGCGACCGGCCTCAGCGAGGTCAACACCGCCGTCAACCAGATGGACCAGGTGACCCAGCAGAACGCGGCGATGGTGGAAGAGGCGACCGCCGCCTCGGCCCAACTGAAGCGCGAGGCGGCCGAACTCGCGAGCCTGGTGTCGAAGTTCAAGGCGGGCGAAGGCCCAGCCCTCCGGCTCGCCGCCTCCAACCCCCGGCCCCAGGCGGCCGCGCCGGCGCCGCCCCCCGCGCCGCGGGGCGCCCAGGCGCTGCAGACCAAGCTGAGCGTGGCGGTGGCGGCCGACGCGTGGGACGAATTCTGAGCCGAGCCGTCCGCCGCTACTTGCGGAAGTAGCCGTGGATGCGTTCGGCGAGTTGCTGGCTGACGCCCTCGACCTTGGCGAGGTCCTCGACGCTGGCGCGGCTGACGCCGCGGGCGCTGCCGAAGGCGTGCAGCAGGGCGCGCTTGCGGCCGGGGCCGACGCCGTCGATCTCGTCGAGGGGGTTCTTCTTCATGTCCATGGCGCGCTTGGTGCGGTGCGTGCCGATGGCGAAGCGGTGCGCCTCGTCGCGGAGGCGCTGGAGGTAGTAGAGGACCGGGCTCTTGGGTTCGAGCATGAAGTAGGGCTTGCCCGGGATGTAGAACCGCTCCAGCCCGGCGTCGCGGTCGGGGCCCTTGGCGACGCCGACGACGGGGATGTCGTCGACGCCGAGGTCGGCCATGATCTCCACGACCACGCCCACCTGCCCCATGCCGCCGTCGATGAGGACGAGGTCCGGACGGACGACGTCGGCGAGCCCCTCCTCCTCTTCCTTGACCAGCCGGCCGAAGCGGCGGCGCAGCACCTCCTTCATCATGCCGAAGTCGTCGCCGGGGGTGAGGTCGGTCCCCTTGATGTTGAACTTGCGGTACTGGCTCTTCTGGAAGCCCTCGGGGCCGGCGACGATCATGCCGCCGACGGCGTTCGTGCCCATGATGTGGCTGTTGTCGTAGACC